>DWUP01000037.1 GCA_020012075.1 Candidatus Avibacteroides avistercoris | reverse complement strand
ATGATTTCATACGGAGGCAGCCGTTATAACATGACATTCCTGATAAAGGCTGAAGACAAGGTCAGGGCGTTGCAAAGCCTCAATGAGAAACTGTTCAATCTCGCTTAGTGATGACTGATATGATTTTTCCCATAGATAAATTTAAGGAGAGGAAGACACCTTTCTACTATTACGACACACGGTTGCTGAATGCCACGCTTGACGCAATAGAGAAAGAACTTGACGGATTTGACAATTTCAATATACATTATGCTGTCAAGGCCAATGCCAATCCCGACATCCTTGCCATCATTGCAAATCGTGGGTTTGGGGCAGATTGCGTCAGCGGTGAGGAAATAGATGCTGCTGTCGCTGCCGGAATTGCACGATCAAAGATTGTTTTTGCCGGGGTAGGCAAGACTGATGACGAAATCAATAAGGGACTGGACTATGACATCGCTTGCTTCAATGTGGAGTCATTGGAAGAATTGGCAGTCATCGACGAATTGAGTGGACTGAAAGGCAAAAAGGCAAATGTCGCCATCCGCTTCAATCCTGATATAAAGGCTAATACTATTGAACAGATTTCTACGGGCAGGAAGGAAAACAAGTTTGGCATCTCTGTCGATCTGATTGATAGTGTGGCCGATGCCCTGAAGCATTGCGAGAACATAGTATTTAAAGGAATACACATACATATCGGTTCGCAAATATTGGAGATGGGAGACTTTGTCAAGTTGGCCGCTACGATGAACGGGCTTGCCGGCAGACTCACAGCGCGCGGACTTGATGTAGAGTCAATCAATGTAGGTGGCGGACTTGGGATAGATTATCATAACCCGGATGAAGCTCTGATACCTGACTTCAAATCTTATTTTGATGTCTTTAAACGTTACCTTAATCTGTCTGACGGACAAACTGTGCATTTTGAGCTTGGCCGCTCAGTTGTTGCCCAGTGCGGTTCGCTTATCAGCCGGGTGGTATATGTGAAACAGGGCTGTGGAAAGAAGTTTGTCATACTTGATGCAGGAATGAACGACCTTGTCCGTCCGGCCATGTATAAGGCTTATCATGCCATTGACAATCTGACGTCGGACGGCAATAAAGAAGCCTATGATGTGGTAGGCCCTGTGTGCGAGTCTTCTGATGTGTTTGCCAAGGACATGATGCTCAATGCTGCTGCCCGTGGAGATTTGGTGGCCATAAGGTCTGCCGGGGCTTACGGCGAGGTAATGTCATCGAATTACAATTTGCGTCCATACGCTCAACGATATACAGACTTGACTGTCTGATATTGCCCGTCGGCATGCAGGCTGTCACGACTGCATGCCGACGGATTGTTTTGTCACTGTTGCCTACCATTTATCTATGCCATTTTTCAATTTTGCTGATTACAAGCAACATTACATCCAATTAATAAAGATTGGCCTGCCTATTGTCCTCGGACAAGTGGGGGTTATTGTGCTCGGTTTTGCCGATACGATAATGATAGGCCACCATACTACTGTCGAACTTGCGGCTGCATCATTGGTTAATAACATCTTTAACCTTGCAATTATTTTTGGCACCGGTTTTGCTTATGGGCTTACTCCATTGGTGGGGGAACTGTTTGGGCGTGGTGACAGAGATAAAATCGGTGCGTTGCTCAAAGGCAGTCTGCTGGCGAATACGATAGTGGCACTCATCATCACCGCAGTGATGACTGTCGTCTATCTGAACATTGATAATATGGGGCAGCCTGATGAGTTGATGAAATATGTCAAGCCATATTATATAATAATATTGGTATCCATATTTTTTGTGATGATATTCAATTCGTTCAAGCAGTTTGCCGACGGGATAACCGACACACGCACCGCGATGTGGCTTTTGATAATTGGTAACGTGATGAATATCGCCGGCAATTATGTCTTGATTTATGGCAAGTTCGGTTGTCCGGAGCTTGGACTTGTGGGAGCCGGGCTGAGCACTTTGGCATCGCGTGTCGCCATGGTATTGCTGTTTGTCATAATATTTGTGCGCTCCGAACGTTATGCTGTCTATCGCAAGGGATTTACCAAGGCATCGTTTGACCGTGTGATTTTTCGTCGGTTGAACAGTCTCGGTTGGCCTGTGGCCTTTCAGATGGGGATGGAGGGTGCGTCCTTTAACCTCAGTGCCATAATGGTCGGCTGGCTCGGCAGTCTTGCTTTGGCCGCTCATCAGATAGCCGTGACATTTTCTACGCTCAGCTATATGGTCATTTATGGTATGGGTGCGGCGACTTCAATCCGTGTGAGTTATTTTGTCGGACAGAGTGATTATGTCAGTGTCAGACGGTCGGCTTTCGCAGGATTTCATTTGTCAATGGTGATAATAATAATGGTGAGCATTGTTTTTGCCTTGCTTCGCAATGACATGGGCTATTGGTTTACGGACAATGCAGAGGTGGCGGCCATCACAAGCGGTTTGGTTTTCATTGTCATGCTCTATCAGTTTGGCGATGCCACGCAGATTGTCTTTGCCAACTCGTTGCGTGGCATTTCTGATGTCAAACCGATGATGTTCATTGCTTTTTTTGCTTACTTTGTGGTCTCCTTGCCTGTCGGCTATTTCCTTGGCTTTGTGGTGGACTTGGGCATTTATGGCATTTGGCTTGCTTATCCCATAGGCCTCACTACTGCCGGAGTGTTGTTTTTCTTGCGTTTCAACCGCAAGACATCTCTTACAAAGGTCAGCCGCCTGTCAAGCTGATAAATAATATGCGACATCAATGAAAAAGATTTTAGTCACAGGAGGTGCAGGTTTCATAGGCTCGCACCTATGCACCAGATTGCTTAATGACGGTAATGAAGTCATCTGCCTCGACAACTATTTTACCGGTTCGAAAGACAATATCAAGCACCTCATAAGCAATCCCCACTTCGAAGCCGTGAGGCACGACATAGTGATGCCATATTTGGCTGAGATTGACGAAATCTATAATCTCGCTTGTCCTGCATCGCCGATACACTACCAGTTTGACCCCATCAAGACGATTGAGACGTCTGTGCTCGGGGTGACCAATATGCTCAAGCTCGCCGACTATGGCAAGAGCAAGATATTGCATGCATCGACCAGCGAGGTATATGGTGACCCTGTGGTACATCCGCAGACCGAGGAATATTGGGGAAATGTCAATCCGATAGGCATACGTTCTTGTTATGACGAGGGTAAACGTTGTGCCGAAACTCTGATGATGGACTACCATCGCCAGCACGGCACGCGCATCAAGATAATCCGTATATTCAACACCTATGGTCCCAACATGAGCGTCAATGACGGGCGTGTGGTGTCAAATTTCATAATACAGGCGCTCAATGACGATGATATAACCATCTATGGCGATGGCTCGCAGACGCGCAGCTTCCAGTATGTCGATGATTTGGTTGAGGCAATGATACGCACCATGCAGACCGGCGACGATTTCACCGGGCCTGTCAATCTCGGCAATCCGACAGAATTTACAATATTGCAGCTTGCCGAGAAGATAATCGAACTGACCGGCTCGCACTCCAAGTTGCGCTTCATGCCTTTGCCCGGTGACGATCCCCGCCAAAGGAAGCCTGACATCAGCCTCGCCAAGCGGGTACTCGACTGGCAGCCCACGGTACAACTCGAGGAGGGATTGAACAAGACAATAGAATATTTCAAAAGCCTGAATCTCTGAAGCGGCATGGATTTCGAGCTATGTTCCGAATACAGGCCGACAGGCGACCAGCCGGAAGCTATAAGGCAACTGACTGAAGGCTTGCTCGAAGGTGCACATGCCCAGACGCTGTTGGGGGTGACGGGCAGCGGCAAGACATTTACGATAGCAAATGTCATAGCCAATATCAACAAACCGACCCTCATCCTCAGTCACAACAAGACACTTGCGGCGCAGCTCTACACCGAGTTCAAGAATTTCTTTCCGCACAATGCCGTCGAATACTATGTCTCATACTATGACTACTACCAGCCCGAGGCGTACATCCCTTCGACGGACACTTACATAGAGAAAGACCTCGCCATCAACGAGGAGATTGACAAGCTCCGCCTTGCTGCCACCTCGTCTCTCCTCTCGGGCAGGAAAGATGTGATTGTCGTCTCATCTGTCTCATGCATCTATGGCATGGGCAATCCCGCAGATTTCTATAATAATGTCATTACCGTCAGGGTGGGACAGACGATTGTCCGCAATGCCTTGTTGCGCCGGCTGGTAGACAGCCTCTATGTGAGGAATGACATCGACCTGCCGCGTGGTTCGTTCAGGGTCAAAGGCGACACCATCGACATCGCACTGGCCTATGCTGACAACGTGCTGCGCATATCGTTCTGGGGCGATGAAATAGACTCGATTGAGGAACATGACCCGCTCAGCGGCACACGCATCCAGTCATTTGACGAATACAACATCTATCCGGCCAATCTCTTTATGACCACCAAGGAGAGCACCCTGCGTGCCATACGGCAGATAGAGGACGACCTGCGTGCCCGCGTCGAATATTTTGAGGCCGAGGGTAAGCCCTTGGAGGCAAAAAGGATTTATGAGCGTGTCACTTATGACATGGAGATGATGCGCGAGCTCGGCCACTGTTCGGGCATCGAAAACTATTCCAGATATTTCGACGGCCGTCCTCCCGGCAGCCGTCCTTATTGCCTTCTCGATTTCTTCCCCAAGGACTACCTCACAGTCATCGACGAGAGCCACGTCAGCGTGCCACAGATCCATGCCATGTATGGTGGCGACCGCGCACGCAAGACAAACCTTGTCGAATACGGCTTCCGTCTCCCGGCAGCCCTTGACAACCGCCCGCTCAAGTTCGATGAGTTCGAGTCGCTCACACATCAGGTCATCTATGTGTCGGCCACTCCCGCCGAATACGAATTGCAGCAGAGCGAGGGCGTCGTCGTCGAGCAGATAATCCGTCCCACAGGCCTCCTCGACCCTGTCATCGAAGTACGTCCCAGTCTCAACCAGATAGACGACTTGCTGGAAGAAATACAGCAACGTGTCGAGAGAGAGGAGCGTGTCCTTGTCACCACCCTCACCAAGCGCATGGCAGAGGAATTGACAGATTATCTGTTGCGCAATGACATCCGTTGCAACTACATACACAGCGACGTGGACACCCTCGAGCGTGTCAAGATCATGGAAGACCTCAGGGCCGGCATGTATGACGTCCTCATCGGGGTCAATCTGCTCCGCGAGGGGCTCGACCTGCCCGAAGTCTCGCTTGTGGCCATCCTCGATGCCGACAAGGAAGGTTTCCTCCGTTCCTACCGCTCATTGACGCAGACGGCAGGCCGTGCGGCCCGCAATGTCAATGGCAAGGTAATCATGTATGCCGACCGCATCACCGAGAGTATGGAGAAGACCATCACCGAAGCAAACCGCCGGCGTGAGAAGCAACTGAAGTATAATGAGGAGCATCACATCACACCCCGCCAGATCAGGAAGGAACTGCGCAACCCGCTCATCGCCGAGACCGGGAGGCAAGAAGTGAAGAAAGAGTACAAAGCCTACGTCGAAGACGAAAACCCGAGCGTGGCAGCCGACCCTGTCATACAATATATGTCCCGCGACGAGCTGCAAGCCAACATCGAGCTGACACGCAAACGCATGTATGCCGCAGCCAAGGCGACAGAATTTGTCGAGGCAGCACGCTATCGTGACGAACTGTTGAAGCTCGAAGATTTCATGCGTGACAAGTTCGGCGACGGATAATCGTCCCGCTATACGGTATCTCATGCCCGCAGGCCGCAGCCTGCGGGCTTTTTTTGTGCCGGCCACAGGCATTCCACCTGCCGTGACATGCCTGTGGCATGCGGGATGAGTCCGTTTCACCCCGCTCCACATTTGGCGCGGCATCAGTTGTCTCATCCGCCCGCCCTGCATGAAATCTCTATTTACCGTCGGTGAATATATATTTTACGACGTTATCTATATATTTACCGACGTTGAATATATGTTTAACGACGTCAAATAGAAATTGTCTTCAGTCCAAAGCATATCCGGGTGCAGCCTTGTGCCATTTTGCGTGCGGCCTGAGTGCGATTTGCGTCCCGCGACCGTTGCCGCTGCACCTCCGGCACGACAAAATGATGGGCGGCAGCAAATTTTTATCCCCGATAGTTTGCACGTATCAATATTATGCCTACCTTTGCGCCGTCATCGAGGGAATGCCAAATTGGCTCAGTTGGTAGAGCATTTCATTCGTAATGAAAGGGTCGCCGGTTCGAGTCCGGCATTTGGCTCAAGCAATGGCGCCTTCGTCTAGCGGTCTAGGACGCGGCCCTCTCACGGCTGAAACACGGGTTCGAGTCCCGTAGGCGCTACAGATTAGACCGAAAGCCGATACTGCGACAGCGGGTATCGGCTTTTTCTGCTATGATAGACTGAATTGATATCAAACCATTATGTCAGACACAAAGTATGACTATATTGACAAGGAAATCATCGAGCGGATCGAATACTTCCGCAGCCGCGGACACCGTGTCCCCAAGCTGTCGATGATAAAAACACCCGAGCAGATCGAAGGCATCCGTGCCAGCGGTGTCATCAATACCGGTGTGCTCGACTTGGTGGCAAGTGAGATACATGCGGGTATGTCCACACTCGAGATTGACAAGCTGGTGCACGACTATACGCTTGACCACGGGGCCGTCCCCGCACCGCTCAACTATGAGGGATTCCCCAAGAGTGTATGCACTTCGATAAACGAAGTGGTGTGCCACGGCATTCCCAACGAATTTGACATTCTGGAGGAGGGTGACATAATCAACGTCGATGTCTCGACCATTTATAACGGCTATTACAGTGATGCTTCACGGATGTTTGTCATCGGTGCGGCCAAACCGCGCGTGCAGCGGCTCGTCGATGTCGCCCGCGAGGCGCTCCGTGTGGGAGAAGATGAGGCGCAGCCCTATGCTTTCCTCGGCAACATCGGCCACGCCATCGATGGGTTGGCGCGGAAAAACCATTTCTCGGTGGTCACTGACTTCTGTGGTCATGGAGTCGGCCTCGAATTTCACGAGGAGCCGGAAGTAGAGCATGTGGGCATTCGCAACCGTGGTATGCTCATCGTCCCCGGTATGGTCTTCACCATCGAACCGATGCTCAACATGGGTGTGCCCGATGTCTTCATCGACGAGGAGGATGGCTGGACTGTCGTGACCGAGGACGAAAAACCGTCGGCGCAGTGGGAACACACCATCGTCATCACACGTGACGGCCATGAAGTGCTGACCTATTAGTATTAATGACATAGACTTAAGACGGATAGGAAACAATGAAAGAGGTAATGACATTCCTGCAAGGACTCGAGGCAAACAACAATCGTGAGTGGTTCACCGGGCATAAGGATGATTATCTTGCCGTGCAATCCCGTTTCAACAGCTTTGTGGAGAGGCTGATTCCCGCCATTGCCGCTTTTGACGATACGGTCGAAGGACTGTCTGCCAAGGACTGCACATACAGGATATACCGTGACACACGCTTCTCGTCAGACAAGTCGCCCTACAAGCTCCATATCGGCGCATTCATTTGTCCCGGTGGTAAAAAATCGGGTTTCGCCGGGTATTATTTCCAAGTAGGACCTCATGATGACGGATATACAGCGGGGAATATGCTTGCCGCAGGCCATTATTGTCTGGATGCCGCTGCATTGAGGGTATTGCGCGAGGACATAGCGGGCGGTGGGACAGAGTTTTCGGACATCGTGGACAAGGCCAAAGGCTTTTCGCTCGAGGAGGAAAATAAGCTGAAACGCGTCCCCAACGGCTTTCCCAAAGATTGTGCCTGTGCGGAATATCTGAAATATCGCTCTTATTGTCTCGATTGTTTTCCCGGCAAGGATTATATGTTGCAGCGTGACCTCCTGTCGGCATTGGTCTCGTCGTTTGAGTCCACGCATCCATTCGTGGCATATATCAACCGTGCCATAGCCTATTCGCGCAATCCTGATTAGGCATCACGCCTCGCATGACCTGCAGCGGTGTGGGTAAATTAATATGCTATACATTGTAATGTAGCCCCGTTGTAATCTCGGTATCTTACATTTGCCGCGAGACAAATGTTTGTACCTGAATGAAGATTAGACCTTTTAGCATATCCGCATCTGTCCTTGCGGCGATATTGACTGTCAGTTGCAGCTATTTGCCTGCCGACAATGGCCCTGCCATACAGGCTCACAGGGGCGGTGCTGCCGTCAGTCCCGAGAATACCATTGAGGCAATGATCGATGCCGTCAGGCATGGCATAGATGTCATCGAGCTGGATTTGCATGTCACCCGTGACAGTCAGGTCGTGGTGTCGCATGATGCCTGCCTCAGGCCTCTGACCACATTGACTCCTGATGGCGACACGGTGCCCGTGACAGGCGGTGATGGATACCGCATCTATGCAATGGATTATGACAGCCTCTCGCGATTCGACGTCGGCAGTCTGCCAGACCCGCGATGGCCGCACCGCAAAAACATCAAGTGCTCGGTGCCACGTCTGGCTGACCTGATAGACAGCGTGGAGACTTTCACCCGCCGCGAAGGCCTGCATCCGGTGGACTATAACATAGAGATCAAGTCATCACCGTCAAAAGACGGGATATACGCGCCCGACTACAAGACCTTTGCAGACGAATGTATGGATGTCATCCTGTCCAAGGAGTTGGGCTACCGTGTGATAATCCAGAGCTTCGATGTGCGTACACTCGAATATTTGCGCAGCAAGTACCCGTCATTGTGCCTGTCTTATTTGGTCGAGGATTCGACCATGTCGTTTGAGGAGCAGATGGACAAGCTCAATTTTGTCCCGCAATATTATAGTCCCGAGAGCCGCATGCTCAATGCAGAGACTGTAGCCAAGGCACATGAAATGGGGATGCAGGTCTTGCCATGGACCGTAGATGACATGCAGGAGGCATTGAGGATGAAAGCCATAGGCGTTGATGCCGTGATAACCAATCAGCCTGACAGCATGTCCGTTTGGCTCAAGTCCGGCGATTGAGCGGCCGGCAGACGGTCATTGGCCGTGCGTCTTGCGGCGGATGAATGGACTGCCGGCCTTCTTCAGAGGCAGACGGGGGAACATCTTGCGAAACCTCACCAGCACATGGGTGATGTTGCTCCCTGCCACTACCAGCGTCACGGCTGTGATAATGAGTGCGAGGCCGCACCATTCGCGGCAGGTAAGCCGTTCGCCGAAGACGGTGATGCCAAATGCTATGGCCGTCACAGGCTCGAGAGCGCCGAGTATGGCAGTGGGTGTCGAGCCGACATACTGTATGGCACTCGTAGTGCATATAAACGAGATGGCTGTCGGGAATATGGCCAGAGCCAGCAGGTTGCCCCACAGATACCATTCACCGGGCAGTGTAAGGCTCTTGTCAGTGTATAGTCTGAAGATAAACAGAGCCACCCCGAACAGTAGGACATAGAATGTGACCTTGAGCGTGGCGACATTCTTGAGCGAAGTCTGATTGATACCGACGATATATATGGCATAAGACAATGCCGATGCAAACACCAGCAGCGTGCCTGTCAGACTGAGCGAGCCGCCGTCACTGCCGTTATACAGCATTGCTATGCCTCCCACGGCCAGCAGGATGCACAGGGCGGTCTGTATGGTCAGACGCTCCTTGAAGACCAGTGACATGATCAGCGCGACAAGGATAGGGTAGACAAACAGCAGTGTCGAGGCTATGCCTGCGCCCATATAATTATAGCTCTTGAACAATGTCAGCGAAGAGACCGCCATGAGCAGTCCCATGGCTATGAGCGGGAAGATTTCGCGCCGCTTGACCTTGAAGTCGCGCCCGCGGCTTTTGATCATGATGCCAAGGATAGGCAATGCCAGCAGATAACGGAAGAATAACACCGAGTCGGGGTTCATGCCCGATTTGTAAAGAGGCAGGGCAAACAGCGGGTTCATCCCGTAGGTCATTGCCGCAATGATGCCCAGAGTGTAGCCTTTGGCCTTGTCGTTGAGTTTAGCCATGTCGATGACAATACTATTTTGATAAAACGCGGCGCAAAGATACACCAAGTGCCGTCTGCGGCAATACACGGCCGGACTTTTGCCGCCCTCAGATGCACAAAATTTAGCGTATGACCCCAAGTGCCACGGCATCATACCCAATGACCGGAATCATACGACCCTATCGCTGAAATCATACGACCCTATCTGCAGAATCATACAACCCTATCGGTGAAATCATACGACCCTGTTGGCGGAACCATGCGGCACCGTCAAGCATGGCCTCCATGCATGTTCTCATGTCATGCTATCCGAGATGTTTTTTATCGATGTTTTTATTCCTGTCACAGCTTTGCCCGGCAGGTTATAAGCAAAGGAAATAACGCGTATCTTTGTATCATCGAAAGATACCAAAGCAAATAATGAAAGTCGGATTGTTTATCCCGTGTTATATCAATGCTGTCTATCCGCAGGTAGGTGTGGCGTCATATAAGCTGTTGAAGAGCTTCGGACTGGATGTCGATTATCCTTTGGATCAGACTTGCTGCGGCCAACCGATGGCCAACGGGGGCTTCGAAGACGATTCTGTCAAACTTGCCCGACGTTTTGACAGGATGTTTGAGAGTTATGATTATGTGGTCGGGCCGTCAGCCAGTTGCGTCGCGTTCGTCAGGGACAATTATGGGCACCTGCTCGCCGGTGAACAGCATCGCTGTGCGACAGAAGAAAGGATATATGACATCTGTGAGTTTGTCCACGATGTCGTGAAGCCCAAGTCGCTGAGGGCGCATTTCCCACACAAAGTGAGCATCCAAAACAGCTGTCACGGTGTGCGTCTGCTGCATTTGTCTGCGCCGTCGGAGCTGAACATACCATATTATAACAAACTCAAGGACCTGCTGTCGATGGTCGATGGCATAGAGATATTTGAACCGGAGCGCCCTGACGAGTGTTGCGGGTTTGGAGGAATGTTCAGTGTAGAAGAGCATGACGTGTCACTCCGGATGGGCAAGGACAAGGTAATGAGGCACATCGCCACCGGTGCAGAGTATATAGTCGGGGCTGACAGCTCATGTCTCATGCACCAAGGGGGCATCATTGCCCGCGAAGGATTGGGGATAAAGACTATTCACATAGTAGAAGTATTGGCATCTGGATTATGAGTACGGGACATTCCAAAGCTGCTGCAACATTCTTGCAAGACAAGGCGATGGCCGCTTGGCATGACGAGACATTGTGGATGGTGCGTGCCAAACGCGACAACCTCAGCAAGAGCATACCTGAATGGGAGGCCTTGCGCGATGCGGCATCTGAGATCAAGTTGTATAGCAACAGCCATCTGGCCGAGTTGCTCACAGAGTTTGAACGGAATGCCACTGCCAATGGGGCGGTGGTGCATTGGGCAAAAGACGCAGATGAATATTGCGGCATAGTGTTTGATATATTGGACGGGCACAATGTGAAGCATTTCATCAAGAGCAAGTCCATGCTTGCCGAGGAATGTGGTCTCAACGAATACTTGGAGGCGAAAGGCATAGAAGTCGTGGAGAGCGACCTCGGGGAACGCATCCTGCAGCTGATGCACAAGCGTCCCAGCCACATCGTGCTGCCTGCAATACACATCAGAAAGGAAGAGATAGGTGCTTTGTTTGTCAAAGAAATGGGGACAGAGCCGGGCAATAACGACCAGACCTATCTGACCCATGCTGCAAGGAGAGGATTGCGCCATAAGTTTCTTGAGGCTGAGGCGGCCATGACCGGCGTAAACTTCGCAGTCGCCTCGACGGGAGAATGTGTGGTCTGCACCAATGAGGGCAATGCCGACATGGGCACATCGCAGCCCAAGCTCCACATCGCCGCATTCGGATTGGAAAAGATAGTCCCCGACCGCCGTTCGCTCGGTGTGTTTATCCGGCTGCTTGCCCGCTCGGCTACCGGACAGGCGGTGACAACTTACACCTCGCACTATCGCAAACCGCGCAAGGGTGGGGAGCTGCACATCATAATAGTGGATAACGGGCGTACCGACATCTTGGCTGATGACAAACATTACAAGACGCTCAACTGCCTCAGGTGCGGCTCTTGTATGAATACATGCCCCGTCTACCGCCGCAGCGGGGGATATTCTTATTCATATTTTATACCCGGACCGATAGGCATAAACCTCGGTATGCTCAAGGACGACCACCGCTATCGTGACAATGTCTCGGCCTGCTCGCTGTGTTATTCGTGCCAGAATGTCTGCCCGGCCAAGGTAGACCTCGCCGACCAAATATATTGCTGGCGGCAGCATCTTGACAAGATAGGCTGTGCAACGCCATCGAAGAAAATGATTTCAAAGGGAATGAAAGTCGTGATGGAACATCCGTGGCTTTTCAATACTGCCTTGCGCAACGCGCATCTGGCCAATGGCATGCCAAGATGGCTGCTATATTCTAAGGTCAATACGTGGGGTGACGGCCGTGACTTGCCAAAATTCCCGGCAGAGAGTTTCAATGAGATGTGGAAGAAGAATGAAATCAAATGAATGAGCTATGGCAACGAGGGACGACATACTGGAAAGGATAAGAAAAAATACCATCCATAATTATGAGATGCCCGATCTCCGTCCGTTGGAGGAGAAAGCATTGGCTTTTGATGACAAGATATCCGCTTTCAAAAAGGCATTGGAACAGGCCGGCGGAAAGCTTGTGTCAGTCACTTCCGCCGCAGATATTGCAGCAGAAGTCGAGAAACATTTTCCGGATGCACGCCGTGTGGCCGTGGCTGTGTCTGACGGCGATATTGCCGAATCACTTGCCGAAGGATTGAAGTGCGGTACGTTTGATCCTGATTCTGTCGGTAGAAGTGCGGATCTCAACGGGACAGATGTGGCTGTGGTCGATGGCTGTCTTGGCGTTTGCGAGAATGGTGCTGTGTGGATCATGCAAAGTGTCGGGCAGCGTGCCATATATTTCATCTCAGAGGCACTGGTCATCGTGCTCGATCATAATGACATTGTCAATAATATGCATGAAGCATACGAACGTATAGACACCGGGCCGATGGGCTTCGGTGTGTTTGTATCCGGCCCTTCCAAGACAGCCGACATTGAGCAGGCTCTTGTATTCGGGGCACATGGACCGCGCGATGTGGTCGTAATGCTCAAATAGCATCGCAAGTGCCGGTCATTGATAAATCCGTGCGGATGAAATCTGTCATCAGCACGGATTTATATTATTATGTGATTGGATTGCTTGCCGATGGACGGGCATTGTCCTTTGTTCCGTTACATTTGTGGCATATTGCCGGCATTATATGAAGGATAAGCCGGAATGTCTGAGCCATATAATTAAAAACATGGATAGCTAGCTATCCGTTCACTGCATGGTTTATAATCCTGTATTCATTACATGGCATGCATGACGGCTTGCAGTATGTGTATCCTCTGTCATCGCTTTTATTTTTCTTCTGTGGCAGCTAATTAATGGAATATTATTACCATATTTGCAGGCAATCGAATTTACACTTAATAAAAGATATTTTGCATCAGATGACTACACGTTTTTACTTTTCATTGCTTGTCGGTTGTGTGATGGCTGCGAGTGTTTATGGCGTGCCGGCACGTCGTACTCCCCTTGTAGTGACACAACCTGACGGGACACAATTGACCATCACATTGATGGGCGATGAATTTGTACACTACTATGTGACTAATGACGGATTGCCCGTAGGTATTGGTGAAGATGGATTTTACTATTATCTCAATGATGATGGTGCGACATTGTCTGACATCGTGGCGAAGAATCCTGATGACCGTTCGGAGACCGACCAGCAACTGCTGGAGTCCATTGACAGGGCTGCGGCTCTTGACGGCCTCAACAGACGTGGCATGGTGCAGCGTGCCAAGAGAAAGGCTTTGCCGCAGCAGCGTGCCGCCCGTGCTGCGACGACCGAGGGGGATATACACGGCTTGATTCTGCTGGTCAATTTCAGTGATGTCAAGTTTGTCACCCCTGTGGAGGACGTAGAGGCCATGATGAATGAGGAAGGATATAGCAAAAATGGCTCGATAGGGTCTGCGCGCGATTATTTCATTGATCAGTCAGGAGGCAAGTTTAGCCCGACGTTTGATGTCGTCGGCCCTATAGATTTGCCTATGAACATGGCTTATTATGGAGGGAATGATAGCCGTGGCAACGACCTCCGTCCCGAGCAAATGGTGGCTCAGGCTTGCCGTACTGCCAGCAGGCAGTTTGATGTGGACTTCAGCCGTTATGACAATGATGGCGATGGAGTGCTCGACCTCGTCTTTTTGATATATGCAGGGTATAATGAGGCTGAGGGAGCTGAACCTAACACTATATGGCCACACATGTTTTATCTGACAGCCACAGGCCAAAACTTGCGTATCGACGGTTGTCTGGTGGACACTTATGCCTGCACATCCGAATTGACAGGCGACGGACCATTATCCGGTCAGAGGCTTGCGGGTATAGGTACTTTCGTGCATGAATTCAGCCACACGCTCGGTCTGCCTGACTTTTATAACACGGATAATCCCGATGACTTCACACTCGATGTATGGAGCGTGATGGATTATGGCAACTATAATGCCGACGGGTATGTGCCGGTCGGCTATTCGGCATACGAGAGGGCTTTCTGCGGGTGGACAAGCATCCGTGACCTCGGCGTAGCGCCGCAGGCAGTAACCCTCGAGAATGTAGCCAAGAGCTTCGATGCCTGCAAGATAGTCAATCCCGACGACGAGAATGAATATTTCATATTCGAGTCGAGGGCGCAGGAAGGCTGGGACCAGTATTTGCCTTCGTCCGGATTGATGATTACCTCGGTGGCTTATGATCAGGATGCTTGGGATTCCAACGACCTTAACAACGGGTCGAAAAAACGTGTCTATGTCGTAGCAGCGGATAACATATATAACGGTTACACTCTGGCCGGCGACCTCTATCCTTATATGGACAATGATGCGTTTACGGCATCGTCACGCCCGGCAATGCAGACTTACAGCGGTGCGGTCCTTGACAGGCCTGTGACTGCTATAACAAAGGACGACGAGACGCAGACTGTCACATTCGATTATCTCGGGGGTGCGGCCAATGCCGTACCGGTGCCGGTGGCATTGCCTGCCGGCGAGGTGACTCCCACATCTTTCGTCGCTTCGTGGGAGCCCGTGGCTACGGCCGACAGCTACCGCCTGACAGTGTGGATGACAGATGGTGAAGAAAGTGACACCACAGTATATGACAATCTGACTGTCACCGAGATGCCTCTCGAAGGATTGGTGGAAGGTGCGAACTACTATTATACTGTTGCTGCGCATCAAGGCGAATATGACTCTGTGGAGTCCAATGTCATCAGTGTCCATTCGGGATCTGGCATCGCAAGTGGCGAGATGGTTGATGTGTCTGTATATGCTGTCGATGGCACAATCATCGTGACCGGTGCCGGTGATGCTGTCGCCGCAGTCTATGACTTGGCTGGGGTGCGGGTGGCATCGTCGCAAGTCGTAGGCGGCATGGCGCGTCTTGTGCCCGGCGCACCCGGAATTTATGTGGTGAGAGTCGGCGAAACTGTCCGCAAGGTCGTGGTAGACTGACACCGGCCGTTCATCCGTCATTGATGGCTTGACAGCCCGGCGGATTGCACAATATTCTTATTGACCATCAAGCCCCGCATCAGCCCCGTCCATGGGGATGATGCGGGGCTTTTAGTGATTGTCGTGCCGCGCGGCTGCGACCCGTGGCCTGCTGTGATTGCAGACAGTCGTGCGCCGGTCTGCCTGCATGTCTGCTTATCATGGTATGCTATATGGTTTTGCATCAGATGCTATCCCTGTTTAGATACAATGCTGATGCAAGTGGCATTGTATGCTGTCGCCATGGCATTGCATGCCACGGCGGCGGCATGCTGCCGGCATTGGCGGGACAAAAGAAACGGCCCGCGTCGGGGTACGCAGGCCGGGATTCAGATAATATGTGTGCGGGGTCTGTTTACTCTTCGTTTTCGAGCGTGATGGTGCGCCTGTGTTTGAGGACCTGTGCATCAAGATAGAATACAGTCTCTTCTGCAAGGTTGTTGATATGGTCGCCGGCGCGTTCGAGTTTGCGGAATACACCGGCGAGTTCCAGGCAGAGGCGGATGGAGTCTGTATGTTCGGCTGCGTATGCCGCCAGTGTGGTGATGGCAGCCTGATTGATTTGGTCGAGTGTCTCGTCTTTCTCAAACACTGACTTTGCCTGTGCTATGCTGTGGTCACGCAGTGATTCGTAGGTGGTGTTGAGCATCATGAGCACAGTCTCAAACATTTCCCTCAGTTGCAGCTTTTCGTAGAAAGCCTTGTCCTCCGTCTTGGCCTGCGAGCGTATGACGAAGCGTGCTATACTGTCGGCATAATCGCCTATCCGCTCCAGATTGTTGTTGATTTTGAGCATGGCCAGAGCGAAGCGCAGGTCGATTGCCACCGGGTTGTAGAGGGCTATGAAGTCCTCTATGTCACTGTCTATCTTGAGCTCGAAGGCATTGACGCGCTTCTCGCGTGCCACCACTTTGTCGGCTGCTTCATAGTCTGAGTCCATCACTGCCTTATAGGCACTCTCGAATTGTTGATATACAAGGACCCACATGTCGTTCACTTCCTTGCGGATGTTGTGAAGCTCTTTCTCTACAAATTTTACCATATCTGTCTGAGTATTGATTGCTGTTTGTTTGATTATCCGAAGCGGCCCGTGATGTAATTCTGCGTGGCCTCTTTGTCGGGATTGGTGAATATCTTCTTGGTGTCTCCGTATTCGACCATTTCGCCGAGATAGAAGAATGCGGTCTTGTTGCTGACGCGTGCTGCCTGCTGCATGCTGTGTGTGACGATGACTATTGTCGTCTGTTCGCTCAGTTCGCAGATGAGTTCTTCTATCTTGGCTGTCGAGATGGGGTCGAGTGCCGATGCAGGTTCGTCCATCAGCAGCACAGACGGCTCTATGGCCATTGCGCGTGCGATGCAAAGGCGTTGCTGTTGCCCTCCCGAGAGTGCGTAGGCAGACTCCTTGAGTTTGTCTTTGACCTCATCCCACAGGGCGGCTCCCTTGAGTGCCGACTCGACTTTCCCCCTGATGAAATCTTTGTCGCGTATGCCATTGACGCGCAGACCGTAGGCCACATTTTCAAATATGCTCTTGGGGAACGGATTGGGACGTTGGAAGACCATGCCCACGTCCTTGCGCAGCAGGTCTACGTCTACCGACTTGTCATAGATGTCCCTGCCGTCTATGAGCAGCTCGCCCGTGAGGTGCGTGTCGGGAATCAGGTCGTTCATGCGGTTGAACAGGCGGAGGAATGTCGATTTCCCACAACCTGACGGCCCGATGAATGCGACGACCTCTTTCTCTTGGATAGTGATGTTGATGTTCTTCAGCGCATGGAAACTCCCGTAATAGAAGTTCACATCTCTGGCTTCGATTTTATTCATTGTTCGATTGGATTATTTCTGGTTTAATTTCTTTTCAAAGTGTTTGCGGATGCCATTGGCCAAAAGGTTCATGGCGAGGACTATCACGATCAGGACAAACGCCGTGCCGTAGGCGATGGGTATTTGTGCATCGATGTCCGTACCGCTGGTAGCGACGACATACAGGTGGTAGGGCAGTGCCATGCACTGGTCAAACATGCTGGCGGGCAGCTTGGGCAGGAAGTAGGCCGCACATGTGAAGAGGATGGGAGCAGTCTCGCCCGAGACACGGCCGAGCGAAAGAATCAGTCCGGTGATGATGCGTGGCATCGCCATTGGGAGCAGCACTTTCCAGATGGTTTGTGCTTTGGTTGCCCCGAGGGCCAGGCTCCCCTCACGATAACTGTCGGGGATGACTTTGAAAGCCTCTTCGGTCGTGCGGATGACTATCGGCATGGCGAGCAGTCCGAGGGTGAACGAGCCGGCTATGATGCTGTCGCCGAAGCCAAGGTAATTGACGAAAAATGCCATGCCGAAGAGACCGAAAACTATCGACGGTATGCCGGCAAGGTTGTTTGTCATGGTCCTGATAAATTTGACGAGCGCGCCTTTGGGGGCATATTCATTCATATATATGCCGCTCATCACGCCGAGGGGAAAAGAGATGACGGCACTGCCTATCATCAGATAGAATGTGCCGACTATTGCCGGCCAAATGCCGCCCTTTGTCATGCCGTCGGTCGGCGGGAGTGTCAGGAAGTCCCAATTGATCACACCGATGCCTTTGACTATGATAAAGCCGAGGATATAGAACAATAGCAATGCGATGCCATAGCTAAGTATCCTGAATGTGCCGAATGCTATGCCTTGGGTCAGGCGTTTGCGTCTGGCATGAGCGGGGTTGATTTCGATTGCCATAGATTTATCTCCTTGTTTTGTTGCGTGCCGAGACCAGCTCGACACACGAATTAATGATCAACGTTATGAAGAATAATATCACACC
>DWUP01000005.1 GCA_020012075.1 Candidatus Avibacteroides avistercoris | reverse complement strand
AATCATGTTGACTATTTTGTTGTCAGTCATAAACAGATTGTCCGCACCGGCCTCTATGCTCCATCCCGCGCGATGCCAGCCCACCGATAAGCCATAGCGGAATGGGTAATCCTGCCAGCTCAAGTCTTGGGTAAACGACCGTTGCCGCGACTTAATATATGCATTGACCGACAGGTCTCTCCAATAGTAAGCGGCCGTCATCGCCCCATTCAGGCAATGCAACGCCAACTGTTGCCGCCCTTTTGCCCTGTTATAAGAATACCATCCGTCCAGCTTTATTCTGAAATGCTCTGACGGCCTCCAAGCCAACGACACATTGAGAAACAACTGGTGCAAATTGCCGTCCGTGCTGTAAGTGCTGACCAATTTGTTACGGTCCTCATCTATGTAATAGTCCCTGAAAGTGTTGTCACCGAAATACTGGTATAAAGCCATCGCCGAGCCGTCAATCTTTTTGCCCTGTATGTTATAGTTTAATGCCGAGGCAAGCATCTTTGTGGGTTTCAAGTCGGGATTACCGCGTCTGACCTGAAGCAGGTCGATGTCCTGCTCAATGCCATTCATATAGCCCGTCCATGGATGCATATTTGAAGCGTTGATGCTCCATGACAACATCTGGGTCTTGCTGATGGAGTAGTTCAGCCACGAGTTCCAGCGCAAGTAAGGGACGGTCGATGACAGTCCGCCGTGGATATCGTAATTCAACAACGAGATGCCAGAGAGCAATGCCAACGACAATTTGTCATTGAATGAATGTCCATATTGGACAAGAAACAACGATTCACAGGTACGCATCTTCTGCGCTGCCTCGACACTGCCCGTATACGACACAGAGGAAAAGATATTGAAATTCGCCAGCATAAATGCCAACTGGTCTTTGTTTTTAAGTTTCAGATTGTAGAATGCAGTGAAATATGTCGTATATATGTCCTCATTGCTTTGGGTTGATGTGCCATTGCCGTTTTCACTATACTGCCGGGCATAGTCGGTGTCGGAATAATTACCGATAGCCGTTATCTCAAGGCTCTGGTTTTCCTTGATTTTGAAGTCGCCGAAGAATGTGAGGCTCGGCCTCAATGATTTCTGCGTCGTGTTGTCCCATGCCTGCACGTCGTTCTCACTAAGACCGTTATAAGTCAGCACGCTCGCGTTGTGGTCGCCGGGTGAATCGTTGCGCAGAAATGACCCTTTCACCACCACGTTGTGGCGGTCTGTGCGGTTCTCGACATTGAGCTCTGCATATTGCTGGTTGTTATCTGTCAGACCGTCGTATGTCGTGTAATCCCTCGTCACAAGCTGTGTCGGAAACAAGATGTCTTCATGCTTCAGGCTGTGGTTATCCGATTGCTTCCTCATATAGCCGCCAAAGAGGGTAATGCTCGTGTTGCCATGCGCCAACTTCGCCGCCGCGTTATAGTCGCCGTTTAGATATCCTATGGCCTGCAACCCGTCTACAGCCACATAACCTCCGGCCTTATACTTTTTGGTTATATAGTTGATGGCCGCGTTGTCGCGTGCATACTTCCCGGTCGGGACATCCATATACTCCACCCTCTCGACATCTTGCGGGCGAAGTTGCTGCACGTCGCGATATTCTGCTTTCCTGCCATCTATATATAATGCCACGTCTTTGCCAAACCTCGTCACCTGCCCCTTGCGGCTGTCAACGTCCACGCCGGGGATCATCAGGTTGGCCAGCAGGTCATAACCCGTCACCGAGTGCTTGACCGACACCTTGTCGGGGATGATGAGCAGCTTGTCCTCTTGGCGGATGAACGTACGGCCACTGACAGTCACTTCATCGAGCGCAGCCACCGAGCGGTGCATGACGACATCGACGGTCACATCGCCCGATACAGACAATGGTTGCGTCCTGTCATCATACCCGAGGGCAGCAAAGCGCAACAGGTAATCGCCGTCGGCCACATCCATCAAGCCATAGACACCCGTCGAGTCTGACATGGCACTCGCGGCCAGCGACGAGTCTGGGCGGAGCAAAAACACCGGAGCATAGGGGACGCACCCGCCGTCATCGCTCCTGACGGTGCCTGTGACCTTGCCCCGGGCGTGCAAGGCCATCGACAGGCAAGACAGCACAACGAACATTGCAAGATGTCTCATGGCATAACGATTTGTTATCAGGGCGCAAATAAACAAAAAAAAGCCATTTCATGCAAAGGAAGCTGCCCATTGCCGCAGGACCGGCATACAATGATTCTGCCATTTGCATACAATGTTTCCGCCATTTGCATACAATGATTCCGCCGACGGCATACGACCCCGCCGCCCGCGGCATTGCATGGTAAAAAAGACGGGAGACACCACCTGCTGCCATGCATCGCACATTGCCGCCGGCGGCACGCATCCCGCATGGATAAAGGCAAGGATGGCGCGACCGCACCGCCGTAACGGAAAAACGATTAACTTTGCAAGACCGAGCCCCGCCGCCCCGCTGCGGGACACGGCACATGAAACGCAACACATCCCTATGGCAGAACTGGACATACAACCCTACGAATACAGCGAAGACAACATACGCACACTGGCGTGGAACGAGCACATCCGCCTGCGCCCGGGCATGTACATCGGCAAGCTGGGCAACGGCGAGCATCAGGACGACGGCATATATGTCCTCCTCAAGGAGGTGATCGACAACTCGGTGGACGAACACATGATGGGCTATGGCAAGACCATCGAGATCGATGTCACCGACACCACCGTCTCGGTGCGCGACTACGGGCGCGGCATCCCGCTGGGCAGCGTCAAGAGCGCCTCATCGGTGATGAACACGGGCGCGAAGTATGACTCGAAGGCTTTCAAGAAATCCGTCGGGCTCAACGGCGTCGGCATCAAGGCCGTCAATGCCCTCTCGACGACATTCGACATCCGCAGCGTCAGGGGCGGCGAAGCCAAGGAAGTGGTCTACTCCAAGGGCGACATCGTAGCCGACAAGCCCGTCGAGCCATGCGACGAAGCCGACGGCACGAGGGTGACATTCACGCCCGACGGCTCGCTCTTCGAGGGCTATGCCTACAAGATGGAGTTCGTCGAGCAGCTTGTCAAAAACTATGTCTACCTCAACACCGGGCTGACCATCGTGCTCAACGGCAAGAAATATGCCTCGCGCCACGGCCTGCTCGACTTGCTGTCCGACTCGATGACGAGCGAGCCGCTCTATGCCCCCATACACCTCACGGGCGACGACATCGAGGTCGTGCTGACACACACCGAGCAATACGGCGAGGAATACTACTCATTCGTCAATGGCCAGAACACCGTGCAGGGAGGGACGCACCTGACGGCCTTCCGCGAAGCGGTCGCAAGGACCATCAAGGAATATTTCAACAACAAATACGAATACGCCGACATCCGCGCCGGGCTGGTCGGGGCGGTGGCAGTCAAGGTCGAGGAGCCGGTCTTCGAGTCGCAGACCAAGACCAAACTGGGGTCGAAGAACATGGCACCCGACAGACCGACGGTCTTCAAGTACATCGGCGACTTCATCAAGAAGGAACTCGACGACTACATGCACATCCATCTCGACGTGGTCGAGGTCATGCAGCAAAAGATACAGGAGGCCGAGAAAGAGCGCAAGGCCATCGCCGGCATCACCAAGATTGCCCGCGAAAAGGCCAAGAAGGTAAACCTGCACAACAAGAAGCTGCGCGACTGCCGCATACACCTCAACGACGCCAAAGGCGACCGCCGCGAGGAGTCGAGCATCTTCATCACCGAGGGCAACTCGGCGAGCGGCTCCATCACCAAGAGCCGCGACGTGGACACACAGGCGGTCTTCAGCCTGCGGGGCAAGCCGCTCAACTGCTATGGCAAGACCAAGCGGCTGGTCTATGAGAACGAAGAGTTCAATCTGCTGCAAGCCGCGCTCAACATCGAGGATGGCATCGAGGGACTGCGTTACAACCGCGTCATCGTCGCCACCGATGCCGATGTCGACGGGATGCACATCCGCCTGCTGATGATCACATTCTTCCTGCAATTCTTCCCCGAGCTCATCAAGAAAGGGCACGTCTATATCCTCCAGACACCGCTCTTCCGCGTGCGCAACGTCAAGCGCGGCAAGACCGTCTACTGCTATTCCGACGCCGAGCGTGCCAAGGCCATCGACGAACTGTCGCCCAACGCCGAGATAACACGCTTCAAAGGCCTCGGCGAGATATCGCCCGAGGAGTTCACACACTTCATCGGGCCTGACATGCGCCTCGACCAAGTGATGATGCGCAAGACCGATGCCGTGGGCGACCTGCTGGGCTACTACATGGGTGACAATACCCGCGAGCGGCAGGACTTCATCATCGAGAACCTTGTGGTCGAAGAGGACAAAGTCGTCTGACCACCCATCCACCCCAACCGACAATACCCAACGACATGACCAAAGCCATATTCCCCGGCACATTCGACCCCTTCACGACGGGACACTACTCGATCGTCGAGCGGGCACTGACATTCGTGGACCATCTGACCATTGCCATCGGCATAAACGACAATAAGCGCACGTGCTTCCCCACGGCCAAGAGGCTGGCGATGATCAGCCGTCTCTATGCCGACAACCCGCGCGTGGACGTGCAGGCCTATGACTGCCTGACCGTGGACTTCGCCCGCGAGGTCGGGGCAAACCTCATCATCCGCGGCATACGCACGGTCAAGGACTTCGAATACGAGGAGACCATCGCCGACATCAACCGCCGCCTGCACGGGGTCGAGACCATCCTGCTCTTCACACTGCCCGAACTGACCTGCGTCAGCTCGAGCATCGTGCGCGAGCTGCTGAGTTATGGCAAGGACATATCGCCCTTCATCCCCGAGGGGCTGGACATCGACATCGAGACCTGACGGCCATGACGACACTGACACAGGCCGTCACGGCTTTCATTATGCTGCTCACGGCAGCCACGGCGGGGGCACAGGAGGCTGTCCAGATGCGCAAGCTCCAGATGGCCGCCTATGCCATGATGGATGCCTATGTCGATCCCGTGCCGGGGGACACCCTCGTCGAGGCGGCCATCGAGGCCATGCTCGGCAAGCTCGACCCCCACTCGACCTATATGAATGCCGACGAGGTGAAACGCTTTGAGGAACAGATGTCGGGCAAGTTCTATGGCATCGGGATAACGTTCAACATGCTGGCCGACACCGCCGTCGTCATACAGACCCTGCCCGGCAGCCCGGCAGAGGAGGCTGGACTGCTGGCCGGTGACAAAATCATAGCCGTAGACAGCACCGCCCTCACGGGACGGCGGATGGATGCCGGCGGCGTGACATCACTCATCAGGGGCGCAGAGGGCAGCACCGTGCGGCTGACCGTCGTGCGGCGCGGGCTGGACAGCCCGACGGACTTCGATGTCCGCCGCGGCAAAGTCGATGTCAAGAGCGTCGATGTGGCCACTATGCTTGCACCATCGACGGGATATGTCCGCATCAACAACTTCGGAGCGACGACCGCCGACGAGTTTGTCGCTGCTGCATCAGACCTCGCGCACCGTGGCATGGAGAGCCTCATCATCGACCTCAGGGGCAACGGGGGCGGTTATCTCGGCAGCGCAGTGGACATCATCAGCGAATTCATCGGGCGTGGCAAAGTGGTGGTCAGCACCGTCGGGCGCGGGGGCAAGCGGCGTGACATCACGGCACGCGCCGGGGGCAGGCTGCGTTCGCCGCGCGTAGTCGTGCTGGTCGATGACTTCACCGCCTCGGCGGCCGAGATATTGAGCGGCAACATTCAGGACTATGACCGCGGACTGGTCATCGGACGGCGCACTTTCGGCAAGGGATTGGTGCAGAATGTCCTCGACCTGCCCGACGGGTCTATGATCAGACTCACCACATCGCGCTACTACCTGCCGTCGGGACGCCTCATCCAGAAGCCCTACAAGGCCGGCCACAGCGACGACTACGCCAATGAGCTGCTCGACCGCTACCGCCACGGCGAGATGTTTGCCGCCGACAGCATCGATTTCCCCGACTCATTGCGCTACACCACCCTGCGCCTCGGGCGCACCGTCTACGGCGGCGGAGGCGTGATGCCCGACATCTTCGTGCCGCTCGACACCACGCGCTACAACAGCCTGCACCGCGAGCTCGTGGCACGGGGATGCCTCAACCGCGCCGTCCTGACATGGCTCGACACACGCCGCGGGCAGATAGCCGCCGGCTATGACAGCGAGCGCGACTTCATCGACCGCTTCACCGACGACGGCACGCTCATGCAGGCACTCACCGACGACGCACGCGCCGCCGGCATCACACCCGACAGCACACTGCTGGCCGAGGCACGCCCGCTGCTGGCTTTGCAACTCAAGGGACTCGCCGCCCGCGACCTGTGGACCACGGCGGCCTACGTCATCATCACCGCACCGCTCGACGCCGTGCTGCAAAAGGCGCTGGCCGTGCTGCGCGACGGCACCTACGAGGAGATATTAGGCACAAAGCGGTAGTCACGGCAGACACCCCCACGGCATCAGATGCCAAGCGCGCGGCATACGACCCCGGCCGTCATGGCATACGACCCTACAAGCCAAAGCATACAATGCCAAAGCAACCATCCCCGTAGGCCGGCGGCATTTCGTCTGCCGCAAGCGGCCGCAGTGCGCACGATTTTAGTATCTTTGTTTCACAAAACAAGCAAACCACACCAATGGACAACGAAAAGACCAACGAACTGAAAATCTCCCTCGACGAAGCTACGGCACAGGGCACCTATTCCAACCTCGCCATCATAGCGCACTCGCCCTCGGAATTCATCATCGACTTCGTGCGCGTCATGCCGGGCACCAAGAACGCCAAAGTGCACTCGCGCATCATCATGACACCCGAGCACACCAAGCGTCTGCTCCGCGCACTGGAGGACAACGTGCGGCGGTATGAAGCACAGAACGGCGAGATACGCCTGCCCGAACAACGGACATTCAACATGATGGATGCCCTCAAGAAAGGCGAAGCCTGACACGCCCCATGACACGACAGCAAATGACCGACGGCAGAGAGCTCGACGCGATGTATATGCACCGCTGCATCAGTCTGGCGCAACGCGGACGGCAGCACGCCGCCCCCAACCCGATGGTCGGGGCAGTCATCGTCTGCGACGGCCGCATCATAGGCGAGGGATGGCACCGTCGCTGCGGCGAGGGACACGCCGAAGTCAATGCCGTGGCCTCGGTCAGGGACCGCTCGATGCTGAGCCGCGCGACCATCTATGT
>DWUP01000036.1 GCA_020012075.1 Candidatus Avibacteroides avistercoris | reverse complement strand
TCTCTTTGGTTGGCCGGCCGTCAATGCGGTTGTCCATCCTGTCCACATATGCCGTTCATATCAAGGGCAGCCACAGCCCCGGGGTTCCGCCTCTTCCCATCCCGAACAGAGAAGCTAAGCCCGGGCACGCCGATGGTACTGCGCAAGCGGGAGAGCAGGGAGCTGCCCATTTCCATGAGAGAGTCCCCGTGAGGCCACACGCCCCACGGGGACTTTCCTTTTTTTTATGCCTGAGGGAGAAAGCTACGCACGGCGATAGTGTGGCAGATTGTGGGGCTGTTGTCAAAGGGGAAGGCTTTGACGCAGCCCCTTTGGCATGTGTAAGGATTAGTAGAATGGTGGTGTCGGGGATGATGGCGGCGTGAATGATTCGGCTCTGAGACCTATAATCAATGGCACGGCAGTTTGCAATTGTGACACATCGTCGTTTTGCCTGCCGGCGGGGGTGGGTGTGTGCTGTGTGTGTAGCGTGCCGTGGATGCCGCACCGGCGGTGTGCCTTATTCGGCGGATGGTGTGGCTGCCACGGCATCGATGCAGGCGACGAGTTCTCTCTCGCTCTCGGCATCGGCGGGCGAGAAGTAGCCGGCTGCCATCTTGTCAAACCTTGTGCGGAGGCGGTGTGCGGCTTCGGTGTCGCCGTCATGGAGGAGTGCCAAGGCATAGAGCAGGCGCACCGATGAGAGTTGCCACGATGACATTGTCTTGACATAGGAGCGCAGTTTCTTGTCGTAGAGGCGCTCTATCTCGTCGTGCGGGCGTCGTGCGATGAGTGCGAGGAAGAGCCGTTCGCGTCCCACTTCGCCGTCGTAGATGGCCGGCAGTGTGCCGTCGTTGCGTGAAGATATGTCATCGGCCAGCCGGCCGGCGAGGGTGAAGTCGTGCATGTCTATGGCGCGGCAGAGCAGCATGATGTCGAGTGACGAGGAGATGGGTCCCCGCTGCCGTCCGTCTGCCTGTGCGCCGGCGAAGAGGCTGTCGGGCATGTCCTTGAGGCGTATGCCGTCCTGCATCATGGCGTTGGCGCGCATCATGGCCAGCAGAGCGTCGGCTTCGGCCGGGTCGCGTCGCAGATAGCGGATGTTCATGGCATCGTTGGGGATGCCTGCGAGCACGAGCGGCACTCCATTTTGTATGAAAAGGAAAGCTCCCGAGACGGCCATCGAGAGTGTGAATGTCTGTCCGGCGAAGCCCATCTGCCGGCCTGCGAGGAGCAGGACGGCCAGTGATGCGGCTGCCGTGATGAGATTGGCCGCGAAGCCTCCTGCGTTGTAGAGTGTGAGGCGGCATTGCGCTGCCGGGCGGTCAGGCGGTGACATGAGGCATTGCCCGCCCGTGCCGGGGATGTGTGATGATGCGAGGACAAACTGCCGGCCGCGTCTGACCAGCATCAGGCCGAATATGCGCAGTGCGACGAGCCGCCATCCTGCGACAAGTCCTGCCACCAAGTGTCCGCACTCGTGGATGATGATTTGCACGATGATGGCTGCCATCAGCAGTCCCAGTCCGCCGAGCAGGTGCAGTATGAGGGCGGCGAATCCGCCCGGTGTGCCGCCGGCGACATGCTTGCCGATGAACACTCCCAGCAATATGCATGCGGCGTAGAATGCCGTGATGGCTATGGCTTTTGCTGCCTTGCGCCGTGCCGCGGATGTGGTGTGTCGCTTCGTCATTTGGCTGTGCGTCGTGTGTAGCGGCGGCGCGGGCGTGCCGGGGCCTCGTCTTGCTCCTTGATTATCTCGCGGCATTTGTCGAGGTCGAGTGCTGCGGGGTCGGTGCCTTTGGGCAGTTTATAATTCTTTTTGTCGAATGCTATGTAGGGGCCGTAGCGTCCGTTGAGCACTTTGAGTCCCGGTTCGTCGTCGAAAGTCTTGATGACGCGGTTGGCATCGTCGGCTCGTTTTTTCTCGATGATGGCTATTGCTTCGTCGAGTGTCGTCTCGTGCGGGTCGGCGCCTTTGGGCAGTGAGTAGTATTTGCCGTCGTGGCTGACGTATGGCCCGAATCGTCCTGCCGAGACTTGCACCGGCTTGTCCTCGAATGTGCCGAGCGTGCGTGGCAGTTTGAACAGTTCGAGTGCTTCGTCGAGTGTGAGTGTCTCGATGGACTGTCCTTTGCCGAGGCGTGAGAACCGTGGTTTCTCGTCGTCGTCGGCCGAGCCTATCTGCACCATGGGGCCGAATCGTCCTATCTTGACCGAGACTTGTCGTCCTGTGGCCGGGTCGTTGCCGAGGATGCGTTCGCCCACTTTGTGCTCGGTCTTCATTGCCATCGCGCTTTCGACCGAGGGGTGGAATCGGGTGTAGAAGTCCGACATGAGGCTGTGCCATTCCATTTTGCCTTCGGCCACTTCGTCAAATTGTTTTTCGACCTTGGCCGTGAAGTTGTAGTCGAGTATCTGCGGGAAGTATTCGGTGAGGAAGTCATTGACCACGATGCCGGTGTCTGTGGGGACGAGTTTGCCCCGGTCGCTGCCTACCGTTTCGGTCTTGGTGGAGTGTGTCACCTTGCCGTCGCTGAGTGTGATGACTGCGAATGTCTTCCTCTCTCCCTCGCGGTCGCCCTTGACGACGTATTCGCGCTGCTGTATGGTCGAGATGGTCGGTGCGTAGGTCGATGGGCGGCCGATGCCCAGTTCTTCGAGTTTTTTGACGAGGCTGGCTTCGGTGTAGCGCGGTGGCTGCTGTGTGTAGCGTTCGGCGGCGGTGATTTTGCCGCAGGCGAGCCGTTGCCCCACGGTCATGGGCGGCAGTGCGCGGCCGTCGTCCTGTGTCTCGGTGTCGTCGTCGTGCGACTCGCGGTAGAGGCGCAGGAATCCGTCGAACCTGATGACTTCGCCCGTGGCGGTGAACGTGTCGTCTGTGCCGTCGATGGCTATCCTGACGTCGGTCTTGTCGATGAGTGCGTCGGCCATCTGCGAGGCGAGAGTGCGCTTGCGGATGAGGTCATAGAGGCGTTTCTCCTGCTGTGTGCCGTCGATGGTGTCGTGCTGCATGTAGGTGGGGCGTATGGCTTCGTGTGCCTCTTGTGCGCCCTTGGTGTGTGTGGTGTAGCGGCGTGTCTTGACGTATTCGTCGCCCATGAGGCGTGTGATCTCGTCGCGCGAGGCGGCAAGGGCCAGTGTCGAGAGATTGACCGAGTCGGTACGCATGTAGGTGATGTGTCCCGACTCATAGAGCCGCTGGGCGATCATCATCGTCTGCGAGACCGAGAAGCCGAGCTTGCGTGCCGCTTCCTGCTGGAGTGTCGATGTGGTGAACGGCGGTGCGGGCGAGCGGCGCACGGGGTGTGTCTCGATGCCCGTGATGGTGAACGTGGCGTCGCGGCATGTGCCGAGCAGTGCCTCGGCCGCGGCTCTGTCGGGGATGCGGCGTGCGAGCTCGGCGGTGAGTGTGTGCGCGGTGCCGTCGGGGGC
>DWUP01000035.1 GCA_020012075.1 Candidatus Avibacteroides avistercoris | reverse complement strand
ACTGCCGAGTTTGCATTTGCCTCCTGCCTGATATACTTTGCTGCCGCGCCATCCTTCGTCGGTCATATATTCATCCAGACGTGATGATATGTCAGAGTTTGAAGGGCTGTCCTCGGCACCGCTTGTGAATCCTGAAAAGTCTTCTGAGATACTTCCGCCGGTGCTTTCCCCGGCACCGCAATCGGTGACAGTCAGTGTGTAGGTGTCAGCATTGGCGACTGCATCCCAATTGGCAGTGAATGCATCGTTTGTCACGTCGGTGGCCGGCAGTGCGGTGGGGCGGATGAGTGACATCTCATCATAGGTGAAACTGATGACGCCATTGACATCCCTGATGTCGGTCACAGGATGTCCCACATAGCTGCCATCGCGGAATTGTGCGGCAGGTGTCGATGTGTCGGTGAAGGCATTGTTGCTGCTGGTCGGGTAGAGTTGGCTCGCTTCTGTCAATGATGAATAGTTGTTGTTGGCGGGGACGATGAGTGCGCCCTCTTCCTCATAATATGAATTGACGAGATTCATTTCCCAATCTTCAGCATTGTAGTTGATGTGGCTTATCATCATCCCTTTTCCAGGCAATGCATTGTCCCAACCGGTCAATTGACGGTTTTCAAATATGAAAAACTCGTTGCGGTCATTAGGATTATATATGGCATAAGCCTCGTTGCTCTCGTTGATGTCTTGCAGTGTGAGGTTTGCGTGATATTCATCACCGAGTTCCGTTGGGGTCAGCCAGCCTATGACCGACCTTTCATAAGCACTGTAAGAGCAAGGAGTGTAGCCTGAATTGTTGTAACATCCTGCATCCATTATGCTGTAAGAACCGAAGCCTCGTCCGTTTCCTCCGTTTGTGCCGTTTGTGTCGTACAGGTCCATTAGCCCGAGGCAGTGTGAGAATTCGTGGCAGAATACGCCTATACCGGCTGTTTGGACGAATGAGTTGTGCTCATTGCCCCGCAGCTCGCATGAGCAAGCATAGGATGCCAGTTGTTTGCCGTCCTTGATGACGGGCTGGTCGAAGTAGTAACTCAGGTCGGATGCGTGTGGCCAGACGGTGTTGCTGTCTGCACCACTATTCTCTCCATATCCTGCATAGAGCACGAAGACAAGGTCCACGAGCCCGTCATCGTTATAGTCATACTGGCTGTAATCTATCTCATCGTCGAGCAAGGTGCATGCCTCATTGACCATGATGTGCGCATTGATGTCGTCGCCACCATAGTAGCTGTTGCGGCCATAGAAGCTGTAGTCATTTGACAGCTTGACCGGGCCATAGACGTCAAAGTGTGGTGAGAACTGGCCATGTGACTGTGCCGTGAAATAATCGTATGCGCTGCCATAAGAGTCGCCAGAATAGCCGGCTTCGTTGAGCATCCTGTCGAATGTGTCGCGGTCATTGCCGTCGATGAAAGCCCTGTCGTTGAATTCTACCAATATTACAAGGCCGCGCACCTCGCCTGTATTGGGGAATGCGGGTGCTTTGTCCACGGCTTGACGTGCCAATCTTTTGACTCGTCGTGCCTGTTGTTGTGCGGCAGTCTGTCGTGCCATGCCGGCATCGAGCAGGGTCGCCGCGAGTTTTTGTTCGTAGGCTGTGCGCTGTGATGCGTCACATGCGGGCACACTGCTCAGCACCTCACGTGTCCCGTCATAGGCTGTCACATAGCGGAAGCAGCCTGCATTGTCGCGCAGCACGGGAAGGCCGTCAGCTGTCACGAAGTAGTGTGCATGTTCGTCACCGGCCAATGTGACGGTCAGTTGCCGTCCATCGGGCTGTATGACAGTCATTGGAGTCTTGTCGGCAGGTGCCGAAAGGGCCGGGAGGCCGACTGCTGTCGCGATGAACAGCGATAGTAGAGTTTTTTTCATCTTTTGTCCAGTCTGATTGTCTCGTGTGTAAGTGTTTTGCAAATTAAACTAAAATTGTCGGATTGGCAATGTCATGCCATGTATGTCGATGTGATTATGGCCGTGATGCGGCATGACGGTGATTTGCCATGCCGCCATTCGGGTGTGGCAGTGGTGTGTCGCATGGCACAAATATGGATATGGGATAAAAATATATTCACATTTAAGTTGTGGTTAATAAATTTTAAATATATTTGTGCCGTATAACACATGGGGGAACCGAAAACCCAATTAATAGAGTAGGAGGACAAAAACAAAAAATGTTATGAAGAAAGTGTTAATGATTGCCGCACTTGCGGCTTCTGTGGCTGTTTGTGCCGAAGCACAGAACAAGTACAAACCCGAAGGGCTCAGCTTCTCGACCGAGTTGAACTACACCTTTGGCGGCGGGACAACCGACGGCGCATTGAGCTTGCCTGAGTATGGAGCTAAGTTCCGTCTGTTTGTCAATGATGCATGGGCTGTGCGCCTTAACTTGGGATTGTCTACTGTCAGCGATAAGACCACTACTTACACTCCTAATCCTGATGGAGGAGAGTATGAGACTTATAATAAGACGGCAACAACCCGCTTCTCTTTGATGCCGGGTTTCGAATATCACTTCAACAAGTTTGAGCGCATTTCTCCCTATGTTGGTGCGGAAATCGGTATTTTGACCCAGAATACCAAGACTACCACGACCAATGACCAGAATGATGACAAAACGACAGTGAAGCAACCGGGCTTGGGATTTGGTGTGAATGTCGTGACTGGTGTCGATGTCTATCTGTGCAAGGGTCTGTATATGGGCTTTGAACTTGGCCTTGGCTATGATTCAATGAACAGCAAGCGTGGCTCGACCAAAGTCGAAACAGGAGGCAATACTAATGAGACGGATGGTGACAGATCCACTCTCGACAGTTTCTTCGGCTTCCATGCACAGCCGCAGCTGCGCATCGGTTGGCACTTCTGATATGAAATGCTGAATATAGCCGGTGAGGGCTCACGGGATGATGACCGTGGGCTCTCATTGTTTTTGCGGCATCCTCAGGCGCAGCATGAGCGAGGGCGGGATGCCGTGAATTTTGCATACAATGCCATGCGTTTAGGGTCGTATGCCAATGCCCATGGGGTCTGATGCTATGCCGCATATTATCGTATGCTATTTCCGGCCGGGCGGTGCATGATTTTTGTTTCGCTTCGTGGAGCATGTGTCTGCCGTCGGCGGACAGTGACTGCATGTCCTGCCGTGGCAGGTCGCGATGCGGCGCGGAGGGGATTACACACAGAGGGACAGTGCCGGCCGGCGGTCATCGGCATTTGTTAAAATCATATTTCGCTTTATTGCCGATTGGCTCATATAGTTTACTTTTGCACACATGTTGAATGCTATCTTACATATCTCGGGTCGCCTCGCGTCGCTGCTCTTGCTGTTTATGGCTGCAATGGCTGCGCGGGCGCAGATCAATACCGACAGAGTGATAGACATAGGGCGCAATGCGCTGTATTTTGAGGATTATGTCTTGTCGATACAATATTTCAATCAGGTCATCAATGTCAAGCCATACTTGTGTGAACCATATTTCTATCGTGGTCTGGCCAAGTTGAACCTCGAGGACTATCGTGGGGCGGAGGAGGACTGCACGCGCACCATCGAGTGCAATCCATTCGTCGTCAATGCTTACAATGTCCGTGCCTTGGCGCGAATCAATCTCAAGGACTATGACGGCGCGATCGAGGACTATCGTGCGGCAATGAAATATGACCCTGAGAATGTCGGCGTGCTGCACAACATCAGCATGTGCTATCTGGAAGAGAAAAAATATGAGGAGGCCGACAGTCTGCTCAACTATCTCATGAAGGTGTCGCCCGGATATAATGACGCATATATACTGAAGAGTCAGGTCAATCTGGAGATGGGCGACACGGCACAGGCCTATGCTTATGCCGACGAGGCCGTGAAGCGTGACCCCTATGAGTCTGCCTATTGGTCGGTGCGTGCCATGATAGAACTGATGCGTGAGGAATATAGTGAAGCAGAGTCAGACCTCACGCAGGCCATTCGCCTCGGCATAAACAATGCCAACAACTATATCAACCGTGCCCTCGCACGTTACAATCTCAAGGACCTGAGGGGGGCGATGGCTGATTATGACGAAGCTCTCGACCTCGAACCGAACAATTACATCGGCCTCTATAACCGCGGCCTGCTGCGTGCGCAGGTGGGGGATGACAACCGTGCCATAGAAGATTTTGACAAGGTGATAGAGATGAATCCGGGCAACATGATGGCCATCTTCAACCGCGCCTTGCTGCGTGACAACACCGGGGATTATGAGGGAGCGGTGGACGACTATGGCACTGTGCTCGAGCGTTATCCAGAATTCGCCTACGGCTATCGTCGCCGTGCCGACCTGTATCGCAAAATGGGCAAGACAAAACTTGCCGCGGCTGACGAAGACAAGCTGTTTAACCTTGTCTTGGATGAACAATTCGGTAAGCAAAACCCCAACTGCAGTACCGTCACACGTGAGACACGCAGTGAGTCGGATGAGGAAGATGTGGATGACTATGGCAAGATGGTCGTGGCTGATGCCGGCGACCTCGCGAGCTACAACAGTGACTACCGCGGCCGTGTGCAGAACCGTAATGTCGAAGTTCGAATGCAGCCCCTCGTGGCCATGACATATTATGAACAACCGAGCGAATTGATCAACCACAGCCTGTACTATCATGACATAGATGTGCTCAATGCGGGCAGCGGCACTTCGCTGAAGTTGATAATGACCACCCGTGAGCGTCCATTGACGCAGAAAGAGGCAGACTTGCACTTCTCCCTTATCAACGGCCGCAAACTCGATGCAGGGCAAGGCCGCAGTTGCGCCGAGCAGAGGCTCAGGCGGGCACTCGATTTCTATTTGGTGCAGGACTTCGACAGTGCATTGGATGACCTTGGTGAAGCAGTCGTGTGCGACGCGACTTTCTTCCCTGTGTATTTCGTGCGTTCGCTCATACTTTGCAAGAAAGCCGAGGTGGAACAGTCACAAAGGGTGACCGAAACGGCTTCAGACAGGCGGGAAAGCGGTGTGCAGACAGGTGTGCGTGACTATGACAGAGCGTTGTCAGACCTTGACATGGTGACAGGGCTTGCACCTGACTTCGCATACGCCTATTACAACCGTGGATGTATCAAGGCCATGCTCAAAGATTTCCTCGGGGCATTGGATGATTTCTCAAAGACAATCGAGCTGGATGGCAGTTTTGCAGAAGCTTATTACAACCGTGGCCTTGTCAATGTCTTCCTCGGCAACAACAAGCAGGGAATCGATGACCTGAGCCGTGCCGGTGAGCTTGGCATCGCTGCGTCATATAATGTGATCAAGAGGTTTCGCAAGTAACTATTCACAGGAGCGTCCCCAATAAAAATAAGAGGTTTGGTAAACGATTACCAAACCTCTTATTGTAATGTATGGAGCGATGTCCCGTGTCAATCCACTCTGTGTGAACCGTCGCAGATGACGACGTCGTAGATTTTGGGCAAGCGCTTGTATCTCTCTGCATACTTGCTCTTTGCATCATTGATAAACTTGTCGTAGAGCTCCTCTCTGACCAGATTGATGGTGCATCCGCCGAATCCTCCACCCATGACGCGCGAACCTGTGACACCATTGTCACGTGCGATATCATTGAGGAAGTCCAGCTCCTCGCAGCTCACTTCATACAATTTGCTCATGCCGTGATGTGTCTCGTACATCTTTTGACCTACAGTCTCGTAGTCACCACGCTCCAGAGCGTCGCATACGTCGAGCACACGCTGGATTTCCTCAATGACATACTCGGCACGCATATAATCTTCGGCGCTCACTTCTCCTTTGACTTCATCGAGCCATTGCTTGTTGGCGTCGCGCAGGAACTCGACCTCCGGATGTCTCTGCTTGATGGCTTTCACGACAGTCTCGCATGACTGGCGGCGTCTGTTGTAGGCCGAGGAAGCCAGCTCGTGTTTGACCACAGAGTCTACCAGAACCAGCTTGTAGCCTTCTGGTTTGAACGGGAAATATTGGTATTCCAGCGAGCGGCAGTCGAGGCGCATGAGGCTGTCTTTCTTCCCGAAAACGGAAGCAAACTGGTCCATGATGCCGCACATCACACCACAATAGTTGTGCTCGGTGGATTGCCCGATCTTGGCCAACTCGAATTTGTCGATTTCAATGCCGTTCATCTCACAGATGCCGAATGCATACGCACTTTCCAGTGCTGCTGACGATGACATCCCGGCACCCAGCGGCACGTCACCTGCGAAGACTGTGTCAAAGCATTTGATGTCATGCCCGCGCTTTATGATCTCGCGGCAGACACCGAAGATGTATCTTGCCCAGCTCGTCCTTGGTGCATCTTCTTCGTTGAGGCCAAACTCAACGTAATCTTTCATGTCGATGGAGTAGGCTCTCACTTTGTCGAGTCCGTTAAACTTCATTTCGACCATTATCCCTTTGTCGATGGCTCCCGGGAATACGAAGCCGCCGTTGTAATCAGTGTGTTCGCCAATCAGATTGATTCTGCCCGGCGAGAAAAACTGCGTTCCCTCCTCGCCATTGAAATGTTTCTTGAACTTAGACCTTACAAATTCTGAATCCATGATGTTTGAAGTTTTATGTATTTAGACTTGAAGACCCGTTGGCCAATGGCAGATGCCACGACCGACGGGTCTGCATGATGTGTCATTGTCGATGGCTGTCCATGTCGTTATTGTACTTGCTTATGCGACGGCTTGCTGCCCACAAGGGCGTAGAACAATATGTATGCCGCGCAGAAAAGCACCAACCAATAGCTTGACATGTAGCTCGATGCCAAGTCTGCAATCTTGCCTTGAAGCGGGACTAACACGCCTCCTCCGAATACCATCGTCATGAAGATGCCGCTGGCAATAGCTGTGTACTTGCCAAGTCCCTCGACAGCCATGTTGAAGATACCTCCCCACATGACACTGGTGCAAAGTCCTACCAGCATGAAAGCGAAGATTCCTACGGGGACTTCAGTCCATGTCAGTCTCAGATTAGCCCAATCCACACCGGGGACTTCGGTTGTCATGCTCGTCGGAGCAAGCATGCCGAAGAGCAACAGCAGGATGCAGATTGTTGCAGCCGTTGTAATCATGGCACGGCTTGATATTTTGCCACCGATTGCCCCACCGATGAAGCGTCCAACAAGCATGAGAAACCAATAGACTGCGACGATAAGTCCGGCAGTTGCAGCACTAATGCCAAGTCCGGGCGTGGCCTCTGTCGGTGATGCCGTCATGTATTGCAGCATGAATGTAGGTGTGCCGACTTCGACGCACATATATAGGAATATAGCAACGACACCAAGTACGAAATGTCTGTATTTCATTGCTCCCTTAATAAGGCTGACATCGACGGGTGCCTGCTCTGGCTCTTCAATCTTGGTGACAGACAGGCCAATGAAACCCACTACGAAGACGCCAAGTGCAATCATCAGTGCCGGGGTCGCGTCGGCGATGTGTGCCTTTGCAGCATCACCGATGAGTGCCCCCATAATGATATATACGGCTACGGCCGCTGCACTGTTGAACACGCCGCCTATCTGTATCAGTTGGTTGCCTTTGTTGCCGCCACCGCCGAGGATGTTGAGCATGGGATTGACCAC
>DWUP01000034.1 GCA_020012075.1 Candidatus Avibacteroides avistercoris | reverse complement strand
GGGTGAGCTTGCTCACACTCCGGCCATGCCGAGCTGCAGCCTGTCTTCGTGAAACAAAGATATCGCAAGGCGAGTGCAGAGGCAAGAGGGTGAGCCTGCTCACACTCCGGACATGCCGAGCCGCAGCATATCTTCGTGAAACAAAGATAGTGCGAATAGCACACACTGCCCGTCACCATCCCCCACACCGGGCGCGACGACCGTACACAAAACCCGTGACAAGGCGAGAAAACCCGTCTGACACCGCACAAAAACTACGGACAGTCGGCGGACAAAGTAAATACGCAAGTTGCGAATATATAAACGAAAGTTTCGAATATACATTCGCAAGTTTAGAATATACATTCGCAACTTGCGTATATACTTTACATCCCGGCCAAAGCAACTTTGCATCCCACCAGATGAAGATTTATGCACCGGGACGGCAGAATCATGTCCGGACGACAGCGGTGGTGATGCAGGGGTATCCCTCCGGACACACGACGACGGCAGGCAGTGGCACGGTGCTTTGCAGCGTCGGCCGGTAATGCTAAATTAGCAGCCTCAAACACGCTAAGATGAAACACATAGTCATAGCGAGCGACTCATTCAAAGGATCGCTCACATCGGCCGAAGCCGGCGAAGCGATAGCCGAGGCCTTCAGGATGCTCCACCCCGACTGCCGGCTGACGGTGCTGCCTGTGGCCGATGGCGGTGAGGGAAGCCTCGATGCCATAGCCGGCATGAAAGGCTGCCGCACACACACTGTCGCGACACTCGACCCACTGCTGCGCGACATCGACGCCCGATGGCTGTCGCTGGATGTGGGCGGCGTACAGACCGCAGTCATAGAACTGGCGCAGGCCTCGGGGCTGACATTGCTCGGCCGGGGTGAACTGAACCCCGAGGAGACAAGCACCTACGGCACAGGTGTGATAGTCCGCTCGGCACTCGCACACGGATGCCGCGAGGTGATAATCACATTGGGAGGCAGTGCGACAAACGACGGGGGCAGCGGATTGCTCTCGGCCATAGGAGTGGACTTCCTGACAGACAACGGACGGATAACCATCCCGCGAGGCAAAGACCTCGCCGCCATAACCCGCATCGACGCATCACACATCATGCCACAAGCACGGCAGGCACACTTCACACTCGCCTGCGATGTCACCAATCCCCTCTATGGCCCGCAAGGGGCCGCCTTGGTATTCGCCCGGCAGAAAGGGGCCGACGCGCAGATGGCCGGACGGCTCGACGACGGGCTGAGGCATTTCGCCTCGGTGCTGCACGCCCAGTGCGGCAGGGACGTCGCCTCGATGCCCGGCAGCGGGGCGGCAGGCGGCGTGGCAGCCGGCATGATGGCCATGACCGATGCGTCAATATGCCCGGGGGCGGAAATGATACTCGACATTGCCGGGTTTGACCGCGCCGCAGATGACGCTTCACTCATCGTGACGGGCGAGGGATGTTATGATGCACAGACCGCGGGCGGCAAGCTGCCATCGGTGGTGGCACGACGCGCCGCCGCACGCGGCATCCCCGTGGCAATAGTGTGCGGCTGCTGCAAGGACGACGGCACACCGGCCGGCACACCGCCATGCGAGGTCATCGTCACCTGCCCACCCGGCATGCCGCTCGACGTAGCGATGAGAAGGGAGCAGGCACGGGCCAACATCATAGCTGCTGTCACCTCTGCCATGCGTCCCGGGTGGCGGCAATGACAGCTCCCGGCCGGCCACACATGCCGCAATGACCGACTTTCAACCCTCATCACAAGCCGGATAAGCGATAGATTTATTACTTTTGCACCATTATTCATGACAGACATGCCAAAAGAAAATACTATCGACACCGCACTGTTGGGCCGCGAGACAATCGAGTTTCTCACGGTGGCAAAGCAATTCTGCACCTTCGTCGAGAACAGCGAGGGGATGCAACGCCGCCTGTTTGTGGACACTATGCTCAAACTCCTGCCGCTGCTCTACGTCAAGACATTGATGCTGGGCAAGGCCGAGCATGTCGATGACGCCTGCCCGGAGACTTTCGTGACCGAAGACAGCTATGAAGTCATCAGACTCAACATCGCCTCAATAATGGGCGAACTCGACGATTATCTCGATGTCTTCATGGATGACATGGTCTATAGCGACAAGCCGATACTGGCCACAATATCAGAAAACATCGCCGACATCTACCAAGACATACGGGACACGGTCTTTGCCTTCCAACTCGAATATGAAGACAATATGAAGGAAGCCCTCGCCACGTGCATCGACAACTTCGACTACACTTGGGGACAAAAGCTGGTCAATGTGATGCGGGCATTGCACAGTACCCGCCACGCTGTCGAAGAGGACTGCCATGACGAAAACTGCAACTGCCATGATCACCATCAAGGACTCGATTACTAAACCCGAGCTCGCCGGCATGCCCAAGGTGACATTCACGGGCAACATCTACACCATCAGCTCAGAGAGCGAAGTGCGCCGTGTGGCCAAGGCCCTAAAGCACTATGCTGCCGTGGGGATAGACACTGAGACACGCCCTTCGTTCAAAAAAGGAAGGATGAACAAAGTAGCCCTGCTGCAAATCGCTACCGATGACACCTGCTGGCTCATCAGACTGAACATGACGGGAGTAACCAACGAGATAAAGGAATTCCTCGAAGACGAAAGCATAAAGAAAATAGGCATTTCGCTCAGGGATGACTTCAGACAACTCAACCACTGCAGGCAAATAGAGCCTCAGTCCTACATAGAGCTGCAACAACTGGTCGAAGAATTCGGGATAAAAGACAAAAGCCTGCAAAAGATATTCGGCATCCTTTTTGACGAAAAGATTTCAAAAAGCCAGCGACTGACCAACTGGGAGTCTGAAGAGCTGACCGACTCGCAAAAGACTTATGCCGCCACCGATGCATGGGCGTGCCTGAAGATTTATGAAAAGTTGAAAAACATCGCGGATTATGGCTATGAAATCGTCCACAATCCTAATGCAGATGACAACGGACAACAGCAAACCACAATATAGATGGACAAATACACAAAAATATACCTGAAACCCGGCAAAGAAGACTCATTGAGACGATTCCATCCGTGGATATTCTCGGGTGCCATCAAGCAGTCGGGCGAACAGCCACACGACGGAGAGACAGTAGAAGTCTATACGGCAAACGACGAATACATCGCCACCGGGCACTATCAGATAGGCAGCATCGCCGTGCGCGTACTGTCATTCAGCCAGAGAACAATAGACGACGCGTTCTGGAGAGAGCGCCTGTCGATAGCACTCGACGTGCGCCGCAGAATCGGCGTGGCAGGCAATCCGCGCAACAACACCTACCGTCTGGTGCATGGCGAGGGCGACAACCTGCCGGGACTCATCATCGACATCTATGACAAGACGGCCGTCATGCAGGCACATTCACCCGGGATGCACTTTGCCAAAGACGCCATCGCCACGGCACTCGTCGAAGTGATGGACGGCGCGGTGCAAAACGTCTACTACAAATCAGAGACCACCCTGCCCTACAAGGCTGACATCGGCCACGAGAACGGATTCATCGTGGGCGGAAGCACCGACAATGTGGCAATGGAAAACGGACTCAGCTTCCACGTCGATTGGCTCAAGGGGCAAAAGACAGGCTTCTTCGTAGACCAAAGAGAGAACCGCGCACTGCTCGAAAAATATTCCAACGGGCGGACAGTCCTCAACATGTTCTGCTACACGGGCGGCTTTTCGTTTTATGCCCTCAGAGGCGGAGCGCGGCTGGTCCACTCGGTAGACAGCTCATCAAAAGCCGTAGAGCTGACCGAGGCCAATGTCGAGCTCAACTTCCCGGGCGACACACGGCACAAAGCATTTGCCGAAGACGCCTTCAAGTTCCTTGACAACATGGGTAAAGACTATGACCTAATCATCCTCGACCCGCCGGCCTTCGCCAAACACAGAGATGCGCTGCGCAACGCATTGCAAGGCTACAAGCGGCTGAATGCAAAGGCACTGGCCAAAATAAAGCCCGGAGGACTGCTCTTCACCTTTTCATGCTCGCAGGTGGTCACGAAGGAAAACTTCAGGAACGCCGTCTTCTCGGCATCGGCCATAAGCGGACGCAACGTCAGGATACTTCACCAGCTGACACAGCCGGCCGACCATCCTGTAAACATATACCACCCGGAAGGTGAATATTTGAAAGGCTTGGTACTCTATGTAGAGTAATACGAAGTTAAATAATCTAAAATAGAACACAAAAAGATACCACCCAGTTGCACAGCATGACAAATGTGCCTACATTTGCAATGTGTTTTTCATGGTATTAGATTAAAGGTTAATAAAGATTGCTTATCCGTGAGGATGGGCAATTTTTTTATGCCCATGCCACAGCATACAACCCTACTGACAAAAACATAGAACCCTGACTCACTTAGCATTAAATGAAACAGCCCGAAACATACGACCCCAGAGACCACTGCACCAGACGAAAAATACTGTTTGTCTGCCTCGGCAATATATGCAGGTCGCCTGCAGCAGAAGCCGTGATGAAAAGCCTCATCAGAAAAGAATGCCTCGAAGACCGCTTCACAATCGACTCGGCCGGGATTTCATCCTACCACAGGGGCGAGCTGGCCGACCCGAGGATGCGCGCCTGTGCGGCCCGGCGCGGCTATACACTGCTGCACAGGTCACGGCCCGTCAGAAGTGAAGATTTCGAGGACTTTGACCTCATAATCGGGATGGACGACAGCAACATCGATGAACTGCTGCAAATGTCTCCTGACATCGAGAGCGATGCCAAAGTGCACAGGATGACCGACTATTGCAAGGCCAAAGTCGCCGACCATGTGCCCGACCCATACTATGACGGGGGATTCGACAATGTGCTCGACATATTGGAAGATGCCTGCTCGGGGCTGCTCGAAAGCGAGAAAAAGGCTCTGGGCATAGGCTGAAGCCAATAAATGCGCAGCCCAATTAAAACTTGTGAAAAGACAGGCCGCACCACTGCATTTTATCCACATTATCCCTACATTGCAAGTCCATTGCCCGTCACACCGAATGTCAAGCAACGTGGCGGGGACACAAGACATGCAGACGACAACGTGACACAAAGCAACAACAAAAATAAACTCATGAAAGCAAAAAACATCCTATTCCCACTCGCCGGCCTCCTGCTCGCCGCATCGTGCATGGACGATGCGCCACAGGACGTGAGCGTCTATGGCGCCATTGCTACAGCCTACGAGACAGGTGACGACGACCACTATTTCGAACTCGACAACGGCAAGAGAATGGCAACAACCAGCAACGTCAATTCCAATCTCGTCAGCGACAGCGACAGGGTGTACATCACCTACACTCTCAACGACAAGCCCGTCGATGGCTATGACTACAACATATCACTGCAGTCCATCGACACGGTGCTGACGCTCAAGGCAAAAGTCTATGACACGGCATTGCCCGACACCCTTGGAAATGACCCGATGACAATCGCTGACGGATACCTGACAGACAAATGGCTCAACCTGCAGGTTTCGATGCCCGGCTACTACTCTGCACACCGGCTCACACTCGCCAAATCGGCCGCCGTGCCTGACACCGATGCAGGGATGATAGACGTGGAGCTGCGCCACAAACTTGACGGCGACAACTATGGATTCTTGGGCGAAATAGTAAGTTTCGACATAAGCGGCCTCAAGACAGCATACCCGGACAAACAAGGCATAAGGGTCAAGATAAAAGACCACAATGCCAACGATGAATACAATACTTACGAATATCTTTTCCAAGCATACTCTGAGCCACAAATCACCAATGTCAGACAGCAAAGACAATGACATCCTGACAGACAGTCAGCGACATTGACAAACAGACAAAGGGCGGATGACACCGGGTCATCCGCCCTTCTTGCTTCGATGCAGGCACGACACGGCGCACAGGCTACGGCATGGCACGCCGGAATTAAAAGGCTGGCTGCCGGGCATTCCGACAGCCAGCCATGTCAATAGTGTGCCTGACTTATTCAGCCTTAGGGGCAGCAGCCTCTTCGACCACAGGTGTCATCACTTTCTTTTTCTTGCCATAGAAATAGTATGCTATCGGGGCTGCGATAAAGATAGACGACAGCGTGCCGAATGTCACACCAAGTATCATGGCAAATGAGAAGCTGCGGATTGAATCACCGCCCAGTATGAAGATACACAAGAGCACTATCAATGTACTGAACGACGTGTTCACCGTTCGCGAAAGAGTCGTGTTCAGCGAATCATTGAACAGTTTGAACGTGTTGCGCTTGGGATATAACTTCAAATATTCGCGGATACGGTCAAAAACGACCACCTTGTCATTGATTGAGTAACCGATTGCCGTCAAGATAGCTCCGATGAATGTCTGGTCCATCTCCATCGAGAAAGGCAATACCCCCTGCAACATTGAATAGGCTCCAAGGATGAACGTGGTGTCAAAGATAAGAGCAATAGTCGAACCCAAACTGAATGACAGATTGCTGAAACGGAGCAAGATGTAAAGCCCTATGGCAATCAGCGAAAGGACTACCGACCATATTGCAGAAGCCTTTACATCCGAAGCGATGCTCGGTCCCACCTTGGTAGAACTTACGATACTGCCTCCGGTGTGGTTCTCACGGTCTACGAATGTCTCATAACTGATGTTTTTAGTCAATAGCTTACCATCACGCAAAGCCTCATATATGAAGTGCTCAATCTCAGCATCTATCCCATCGACAGACTCGTCTATACGATAGTTGGTAGAAATACGGACGGTCTTGCCATCTGTACCCAATGCGAGCACCTGCACTGCCGTTCCTTCAGGCATCTCAGCCCTCAACAAATCTTCCACTTGCTCAGGCTTGACCTTCATTTCAAACGTAACTACATAATTGTAACCACCGGTGAAATCAATGCCACCCTTCAACCCACGGACAGCAAACGACACGACGCATGCCAGGAAGACTATACCCCACACGATGAAAGACTTCTTGGATGACTCCATGAAACGGTACTTATAGTCTACATGCTTGCGGGTCAATCTGGACGTGAATGTGAGGTTGAGCCATTTGTCTCTCTTCATTCGAGCCGAATAGATTACCCTTGTAAGGAATACGGCTGTGAAGAACGAGATGATTATACCGATCATCAATGTCGTAGCAAAGCCTCTGATCGGCCCTGTACCGAAATTAAACAGGATAATCGCCGTAATCAACGAAGTGATATTAGAGTCAAATATCGCGGAGAAAGCGTTGGAATAACCATCCTCCAATGCACGTCTTACGTTCTTGCCTGCACGGAGTTCCTCCTTTGTACGCTCATATATGAGCACATTGGCATCGACTGCCATACCAAGTGTCAAGACCATACCGGCAATACCCGAGAGGGTTAAGGCCGCTTGGAAAGATGCAAGGACTCCGACGGTGAAGAATATATTGAAAATCAAAGCAAGGTTGGCAACCATTCCCGGGATGACACCATACATGATGCACATATATGCCATCAACAGGACAATGGCTACGACAAATGACAAAATACCTTGGTTGATGGATGCCTGCCCGAGTGACGGACCGACAATCTCCTCATTGACTATATTCGTGCGAGCCGGCATCTTACCGGATTTAAGCACATTGGCGAGGTCTTTGGTCTCATCGACCGTGAAGCTACCGCTTATCGACGAACGTCCACCTGTGATTTTGTCGCTCACATTCGGCGCGGAATATACATAGTTGTCGAGGACTATCGCAATACACCTATTGACATTGTCGCCTGTGAGCTGTGCCCACTTCCTTGCTCCCTCTGTATTCATCGTCATGCCGACGCATGGACGGCTGAAATTATCATATTCATCGGTTGCATCTACGACCACATCACCGGTCAGAGGAGCCTTTCCGCCACGGACGTTGATAGCATAGAGAGCATAATACTCTTTGCCTCCTTCAACGAATTCGGGTTTAACACCCCATTTCAATGAGAGGTCCTTGCGGAGATTTGCCATATCGAAGTATTGATCAAGCTGATCTCTGTTCTTTCCATCGGCATATCCTACGACACACCCTTGATTGGCCCTCGAGACATTAAGCAATAAAGAGAATATCGGATTCTGAAGAGCATCCTGCGCAGATACTTCGGTCTCACTCGTTTGGTCTTCCGCTCCGGCGAGAAGCGACTTAGCCACATCAGTTGCCGTCGTGTCTGCCTCTATGGCAGTGTCAGCCTTTTGCTCTGCTACTTCATCCGCATTTGTTGTTTCGTCTGCAACCATCGAGTCATTAGTTGCCTCGGCAGCGAGCAAATTGCGCACTTTGTCATTGGCTGCCACCAAGTCATTGTAGACCTCAGCCGGTGTGAATGTCTCCCAGAACTCGAGCGTAGCGGAGCTTGACAAGAGGTCACGCACGCGCTGCGGCTCTTTGACACCGGGCAATTCGACCATTATTCGCCCGAGTCCCGACTCAAGTTTCTGTATGTTTGGTTGTACGACACCGAAGCGGTCAATACGTGTGCGGAGCACTGTGAACGAATTGTCTATCGCTGCGCCTACTTCGCTACGGAGGACATTTATGACCTCGTTGTCAGGAGTGTTTTGCATCACCTTCTCTTTCAATCGTTGTGAAGCGAATACCGATGCAAGCGGAGTATCCGGTGATGCCGCCTTGAATTCGTTTACAAAGATTGTTATCACGTCATCCTGACTGTTTTTTGCCTTTTGTTCGGCAGTCGTGAGAGCTGTTTCAAACGTCTCTCCGGGGTTGTCCACGGCAAGTGCTCTCAGGACATCGGGAACTGAGACCTCAAGTATCACATTCATACCACCCTTGAGGTCAAGGCCAAGGCCGAGTTCCCTTTCACGGCATTGTTTCAATGTCTGCCACAGCCAGACCTGTTCATTTGCCATCGAGTCGAGATATGCCTGCTGTGCTTTCTCTATCTCTTTACTGTCGCCGCCTTTGGCCAAGGCATATTCGCGTGCCTTATTCTCATAATGGCCGGAAACAAAAGAGAAAGAGATGTAATAGAGACATACCAACGCAAACAGGACCGCAAAGACTTTCACAATACCATTTACAATTCCATTGTTTTGCATTTCTCTTAATTGTTATTTGTTATTAATTAATTATACGGTTTTAGGCGTGCAAATATAGGTTTTTTCTAAACTAATGACAACAACCATGCAATAAATTAAACTCCACGCCGGGCATGTCACACTGATTGTATGAGAGTTGAAAAAGCTAAGCCCCGGCATCACTTCTCAGATGCCGGGGCTTTATTCTGCCGACTCCGTGCCTCATGCGGCCATCATTGAGCCATGTGAAGCGGAATCACAGACTATCGCGCTCAATCCATATCGATGTCGAGCAATTGGAATTGCAGGGTGAAGGTCAATTCCACGCGGTTTGCAAGGCGGACTTCATACTCACGGTCGTCTTTCTCGATGCTCAAGATATTAATGCCTGCATAGTTTGCCTTGACATAGTCAGATATTTGTTGCGGGACCACTGCTGCCGGAACCGAAGAATATTTGCAGTTCACCTCTTTCCAGTTGCCATTACGGTCAAATTCCAATTTATTCCCATCGGTGAAAATCACATCGTAGCTGAGTTCGAAAAAGCCTGTTTCTTTCTTTGCCAATGCTACTTTCTTGTCCTTGAAGTGAGTGTTGATGAATGTTTGGGCCGTTGCCGGGAGTTCATTTACCGTTACCGGGACTTCATTGTCTGCCTTGACCACTGCCACACATACGAACATTGCCATCACGATTGCTAATAACTTTTTCATAATCTTTGTTTTTTAAAGGGTTTTACATTGATTTCTGTGACAAAGATTATACTTGATTCTGAAAAGAAACTGAAATAGTCAGATGAGTGGCAAAAAATGTCTCGCTCAGCCCCGCACCGTGAAATGATGCGTACCGTCGTTGTAAAAATATGCTATGCCCAAGCCGTATGCCCTGCATATCGCCGAGCAAATGGCAAGGCCAAGGCCGGTAGACCCTTCGCGCTTGCTGCCCTGATAGAAACGCTCGAAGACCTTTTCGCCATCGAGGGGGCCGCTTTCGGCCACATTCGAGAAATCCATCGTCATGCCGGTCACGGTCACAATGACCGTAGCACCGTCGGGAGAGTGGACGAAGGCATTTTTCAGCAGGTTGGACACCAGCATCTCGGCCATCGTGGGATTGATCATAATGTGCATCTGCTTCTCGCCGCGCATCTCGCAGGTGATGCCACGATGTGAATATATATCGGCGAAACTGTCTGCATAACGCCGCGCCATGGCACACAGGTCAATATTTGCGACATCAGAGAATTGGCCGTTGTCAATCCTCGTAAGCAACAAAAGCGAGCGGTTGAGGCGTGAGATGTGCTGCAGCGTCGTGTGTAGCTCGGCCAGTCCCTGCATGATGTTCTCCGGCAGGCTGTCATCCTCCATCATCATCTCCACACGGTTGAGGCAAATGGCCACCGGGGTCTGGACTTCATGTGAGGCATTTCCTATGAAAACCTTCTGCTGTTCATTATATCGCTCATGGCGAAGGGCATTCTTGACAGCGGCGTCATTGAGTTTTTGAAACTCTGTGACCGACGTGGGATTGACCAGCGGCGCATTTTCCTTGCCGACCGTATAGCTGTCGAGCCAGTCGAGCAAGACATAGAGCGGCTTGAGACTGCGATAGAAAATGACCATATTGACCACCACCACCGTGAGCAGCAGCACGAAATAGAGCATGACCACCCAATAGAAAATCTGCCTCGTCAGGTCTTGCCGGTCTATTATCGGTGTAGCCACCGTGAGCATGAAGTGCTGGCCCATGTCATTGACGAAGACAGTGCGCATGATGCGGGCAGGCTCCTTCTCCCCTTTCTCTATTATATAGGTCATAGAGTCCTTGTAGGATATGACCGGCATCGCAGCAGCCTCTTCACCGGATATGGGGGTCAGATAGTATTGATTGTTTGAGCCATTGGAAATCGACGGCAGGCGGTCACCTCCCAGCGCACGGCGTATGATACTCTCAGAATAGTCCTCGAGTGTGTCGTCGGTCTCATCCACCACTTCGGCTATCATGGCCCGATAGAAGAAAAATCCCCAAACTGCCATGATGGGGAAAAGCAGCAGCAATGTGCGCAATGCCAGACGGTAGACGAGTTTCATACACCGTTTCAGATTTTGGTCATCTTATAGCCTATGCCATAGACGGCACGTATCTCGACATCGGCACAAGCATCCTTCATCTTCTTGCGCAAGTTTTTCATCTGCGCATAGAGGAAGTCAAAGTTATCCACTTGGTCAATGTGGTCGCCCCAGACAGCTTCGGCAAGGGTCTGTTTGTTCACCAGATGATTGGGACGGGTCAGGAAGTAAGCCAATATGTCCAGCTCCTTCCGGTTCAAATCGAGCGGTGTGCCGGCCACCGTCACTGCCGACTTGTCGGGGCGCAGTGCGATGTTGCCAAATGTGACGGCCATTTCACCGCCATGATCCTTGCGGCGCACCACGCTGCGGACACGTGCGACCAGTTCGGCGATATGGAACGGTTTGGCCAGATAGTCGTCGGCTCCCTTGTCGAGTCCCAGCACCTTGTCGTCGGTCGAGTCCTTTGCCGAGATGATTATCACGTTTTCACGCTTGCCGATAGATTTCATGTAGTCGAGCAGATCCATGCCGCTGCCGTCGGGCAGCATGATGTCGAGCAGCACGCAGTCATAGGAGTAGTCCTCGAGTTTGAGCATTGCTTTGGCGTATGTCGGAGCCGTCTCGACCACCATTCCCTCGGCATCGAGGGTTTCGCGTATGATCTGCCTGAGCGATTTATCGTCTTCTACGACCAATATCTTCATTGCCTTCACTTCGTTTCGTTGCACATTCAGTCGCCGATGACCGTGGCCACCACCTGCCGTGCGCCGCCATGCTCGCGGAACTCACAGAGGTAGATGCCCTGCCACGTGCCGAGCGCGAGCCTGCCGTCGGTGACGGGTATCATTATCCCCGTCCCTGCCAGCACCGACAAGGCATGTGCCGGCATGTCATCGTCGCCCTCGGCGGTGTGGGCATAATAGGGCTGACACGCAGGGACAAGTCTGTCGCAGATCTGCATCAAGTCACGCCGCACATCGGGGTCGGCATTCTCATTGATTGCCAGTGCCGCACTCGTGTGGCGTATGAAGAGGTGCAGCAGTCCCCGGCGTGGCAATGGCGGCAGATGCTGCATCACTTCGCGCGTCACCAGATGAAATCCCCGTGGGCGCGGCGCAAGGCTGAACGTGGACTGCGATGTCATTTGCCATTCCTCCCTTTGCTGTCTGCCATGTCGTCTCCCCTGCCCCATGACTGCATCCTGACTTTCCGCCGGCGGCGCACCCACGCGACGACGGCAGCCACCACCAGTCCGCTAAGGAAAGAATTGATCCATTGCCCCTGTGTCACACTGTCAAACAGCAGATAATAGGTGAGCGCGTTAAGACCGCCGCACACCAAGACGATTAGCATATAAACAAGCAGTGCCTTGATATTCATCTCTCTCATTGTTTGTCTGCCAAAGATAGGCAATGCGGACATAAGAAGCAAGACCTCACTCAGCTTGTGCCGCACCGGATGTAGTGCCCCACCTGCCATGACACCACACCAGTCCCGCTCCCGCCAACACCCACACAGCGAGCACGACCAGCGGCAGAGGCTGCAACACCCCATCGACGAGCCACATCAGCCCGCCATAGAGCAGTATCGCAACGGCAAAAAACTTCAGCAACCATTTGGCACGGGCCGCAAAAGGCGTGGCCGCAGTTCCCGCGGCTTTTCCCCGCTTAGTCCGGGCAGACCTTGCCACGCCGAGAGATGCAATGATGACACAGAGCGGACAGACCGCTGCCGTCACGACATCCGCCCACCCGATCGCTTCACCACGCGAACAGATCAGGGACAAATAGCCCGCGACAAACCACACAAGCCACAAAGACCAAAACAATAATTTCATCTTAGCTTTCATTCCAAATATTGATTAAACTGATACGGGACGAATATAATACAAAAAAACCACATCACACACACAGGCCACAGTGGTTCATCGGCACACGTCAGGCACAATGACTATAAGAAATAATGCCCCGGCCACTATGCCCGAGCCATACGGCAACGGCATCCTATGCCACCTGCGACAGCATTCTATGCTATGCCCCGCGGCATTGTATGCTATCCCGTGCAGCATTGTATGCCAATGGCAAAATCATCGTATGCCATGCGGACCGTGGTCTGACGGTGTCACCTGCTCCCCACAGCCTTCCTCCGGTCACTGACGATGGCATCACGGTTGTCTATCGCCCACCCTATGAGCGCGTCAAAATGTGGCAGCAACGAGTATGCACGCTGTGTCAGCGCATATTCGACCCTCGGGGGCACTTCGGCATACACAGTCCGCGTGACGTAGCCGTCTTCCTCCAGCGTCCGCAGGGTGACGGTCAGCATTTTCTGCGATATGTCGGGGATGGCACGCTGCAATTCCTTGAAGCGCACCGCACCTTTGCCCGCTTTGTCCAGAGTGTATATGACCAGCAGAGACCACTTGTCGCACAGCCGGGCAAGGATGTTGCGTATCGGGCACTCGGGGAAAAGGGCATCTTCGATTATTGTCCTGTCCATATCATTGAATTCCAAATTACTCTACAAAGGTAAGCAAAAGTCTTTTGGGGCGGCAAAAAACTTTTTTCAAAAAATATTTCCGTCCCTAAGGCACTATGGCACAGCAATGATTACCCAGAGGTAACTATCTGACAACCAATAAACTACTTGACGAGACCATATCCGGCGGCTAACTTTGCAGCACAAAATAGACATAATCACCATTAGTAAGTAACAATATAATCAAAGGAAGTATGAAGAAGGTACTATTCATTTTGTTCAATCTCTTAACAATCACAGTTATGGCACAGGAAAAAGGACGATTTGAGGTGCATGACCTCGGCAGCTTCAAGCTGCATGTCTACTACACAAACGACGCGCTGGGCGACGCGAGCTACATCATCGAGGGCGGGGATGCCCTTGTCACCATGGAGCAACCTCTGTTCAAAGACAACGTTGCAGAGTTTGATGCCTATCTCAGCCGGCTGGGCAAGCCGGTGGAAAGACGCATCACAGACTATCATGTGGGCGGCACAGGCAGCCATGACATCGTGATGGCCGAGGGTATGCCCACATTCACCAAAGGCGAAATATACGGCGGAATGATGCAAGGCTTCGCACAAGCCTTCGGCGACGCACTGACCGACATGCCCACGGGCAAGGCCACAGAGGTGCCGTTCGGCACAGTGCAGACATGGGCAGGCGTGACATTCGGGTTCAGCCACGGTGCGGCATCCGACTTCCCCGGGGCAAGCATCCTGATAGGCGGCAAGGCATACTACACACATTGGACCCCGGCCAAGGCACATGTGAGCCATCTGCAAGTGTCATCGCGTGCCGCCATCGATGCCGAGATTGCCGAGGCCGGCGAGTCGCTGTCATCGGGCGCGGAGCTATTCATCGGCGGACACGGGGGTGCGGCGGGGCGCGATGCCGTGGAGTTTAAAATCGCCTATCTCAACAAGATGAAAGAGGTGCTCGATGCCAGCCCGACGGCGCAAACATTCGTCGAGGCCATGAAGGAGGCCTACCCCGGACTGCCCGGAAAGGCAGGGCTTGAGGAGCTGGGCAAAGCCCTATACAGATGACATCTGCACAATGCAGCGTGCGGGATGGGGACAACGCCCCACCCCGCACGTCGTTTTTATCCGTACATCCCGATGCCGCCCGGGTATGTACAGACTCAACCGTTGAAGACCTCGATGTCCTTGTTGCGCTCAAGCAGCAATGCGACGAATGATGCAGCATCCTGCGGATAGAGCTTCGATTGCTTGCCGCTGTGGGTGACAGTGACGCGGGTGTAGCCGAGCTTTGATTTGAGCGTAATCTTACTGATTTCGTCGATTGGGATTTCTACGGTTTCTATTTCTTCACCGCCCTTGCATACCAGTTTCCCTTTGTCTGCGATACCTATTCTCATCCGGCAAATGCCGAAATAAAAGACCAAGATACCCATCACAAGTGACAATATGCCAAGCACCATCAACACTGTCAGCCCGTCAAAATGCCAGTCAAATATATGGGAAACGATCTTTACAACCGGACCTAAGAGATATGGCCAACCGATAATACCACCAACAATCAAAAATATCATACTTACCTTGTATGCCCTACTTACCTTTATCTCTATCATTTCCTTATAACATTTCAAAATATGCGACAAAATTAGCATCGCCATGCCGCATCGGCGGCAGAAAGTGTTAGAGAATAATTCCACAACACCACACACAGCTGGCAAAATCATCGTATGCCACCGCTTTAGCATTGTATGCTATCACCGGTAGCATTGTATGCCAGAGGCAAAAACATTGTATGCCATAGCAATAGCACCGTATGTTTTTCGCCTCCGGCCGTCATGCCACACCACAGACAAGAGGGGCAAGGCCGTGCGGCCTTGCCCCTCAGATGTTCATTTCATCGCCGTCACACCGGCAGCACCCGGTCAAGCCTGCGACAACGCCTCGTGCATCCGCGCTGCCGCACGGCGGCCATCACCCATGGCAAGGATGACCGTCGCCCCACCCCGCACTATGTCGCCACCGGCATAGAGCATCGGGACTGACGACTGCATGTCATCGCCGACCACGATCGTACCCCGACGGCTCACCTCAAGGCCTGCGACCGAATCGGGGATGATGGGATTGGGCGAGACACCCACCGAGACGATGGCCATGTCAATGTCCAGCACCTCGGTAGCTCCCGGGATAGGCACGGGACTGCGACGGCCCGACTCGTCGGGTTCGCCGAGCTGCATCTTCTGGAGCACCACCTGCCTGACCCGGCCATAGTCATCTCCGATGTATTCGATGGGATTGTGCAGGGTCATAAATTCGATGCCCTCTTCCTTTGCATGCTTCACTTCCTCGACGCGGGCAGGCATCTCGGCCTCAGAACGTCGGTAGACCACGATGGCACGCTCCGCCCCAAGGCGGCGCGCCGTGCGGACTGAGTCCATCGCAGTATTGCCCCCGCCGATGACTACAACGCGCTTGCCGAAAGTCACGGGCGTATCCGACTCGGGATTGGCCGCATCCATCAGATTGACACGGGTGAGATATTCGTTGGACGACATTATATTGATCAGGTTTTCGCCCGGGATGTTCATGAAGCGTGGCAAGCCCGCCCCCGACGCAACGAAGAAGCCCCGGAAGCCCTGCTCCCTGAGCTGGTCGATGGTGATAGTCTTGCCGACGATGCAATCCTTGACGAATTTGACCCCCATGGCCGCAAGGTTTGACACCTCATGATCGACGATAGAGTTAGGCAGGCGGAACTCTGGGATGCCATACTTCAACACTCCCCCTATCTCATGCAGAGCCTCGAAGACCGTGACGTCATAGCCCGCCTTGGCCATGTCGCTGGCAAATGTCAGTCCGGCAGGACCCGAACCGACGACAGCCACCTTGATGCCATTGCTTGGGGCGACCTCAGGAGCCTCTTGCTTGCCATGCTCACGCTCATAATCGGCGGCGAAACGCTCAAGGTAGCCGATGGCAACGGCCGGTTTGCCCAGTTTCTCGGCATAGATGCAATGCGCCTCGCACTGTTTTTCCTGCGGGCAGACACGTCCGCACACCGCAGGCAAAGCACTGGTGAGCTTGAGCACGCGGGCAGCTTCGCCTATCTCTCCGCGCTCGATGTTCTTGATAAACGAGGGGATGTGTATGGCCACCGGGCAACCGGTCATGCACGACGGATTGGCGCAGTCCAGACACCGCTTCGCCTCGGCCATAGCCTGCATGAGGGTCAGTCCCCTGTTTACCTCCTCATGGTTGTGCGAACGGTAGGCCGAATCCAGTTCTTCCATCCTGACACGCTCGATGCTCATGCGCTCCTTGGGCTTCATCGCCTTGCGCAGCTCCTCACGCCACGGTGCGGTGCGGTCGTCATCATTGCGGATGATGGCCGCCCTTATCTCCTCTGAGGTGTGATTGAGCTTGTCCATGTCCTTGCGCTCGATGTCGCGGAACGCACCCATACGCTTCAACATCCCGTCGAAATCGACCTGATGACCGTCAAACTCCGGCCCGTCCACACAGACAAACCGTGTCTTGCCTCCGACCGTCACGCGGCAAGCCCCGCACATTCCGGTGCCGTCCACCATAATGGTGTTGAGCGACACATCGGTGGAAATGCCATAGCGCTTGGTCAATTCGCAGACGAATTTCATCATTATCGCCGGCCCGATAGCAAAACACTTGTCCACATGCTCACGGTTTATGATTTCTTCAATGCCGGCAGTCACAAGCCCCTTTTTACCATACGAGCCGTCATCAGTCATGATAATGACCTCATCAGAGCTTGCCCGCATCTCTTCCTCAAGGATAATCAGCTCCTTGGTCCTTGCGGCAAGGACGGTGATGACCTTGTTGCCCGCCTCTTTCAATGCACGGACGATGGGCAGCATCGGTGCGACCCCCACGCCGCCACCGGCACAGACGACCGTGCCAAACCGCTCGATGTGCGTCGCCTTGCCGAGAGGGCCGACGACATCAGTAATGTAATCGCCTTCACCGAGCTGACAAATGCGGGTAGATGACAGACCTACCTCTTGGACAACAAGGGTGATTGTCCCTTTGGCCAAGTCGGCATCGGCTATGGTGAGCGGCACACGTTCACCTTTTTCACCGGCACGCACAATCACGAAATGACCCGCACGACGCGAACGTGCTATCATCGGAGCCTCCACCTCCAACTTGAAGACCTTGTCGGAGAGTTGCTGTTTGGATAATATTTTATTCATATTGCACAGAACTATAAGTTTGACGCCACCTGCCAACGGCAGATGTGATTGGTTTAATACACGTTATCGCTCATGTCTCATGACGGAAAGCGTGACAGCAATGCCTCAATGCCGCAACTGCAAGTCGGCTATGACCGGATAATGGTCGGAGTCGTCTATCGAATCATCGACCCGGCAGCCTATGACATCCCATGCATCGCTGACGAGGATATTGTCTATCCTGAAATAAAACTTGTTCTGATTGTAAGTAATCCCCAAGCCACAGCCGCGGCTGGCGTAGGCATCACGCATCCCCTCATTCAATACACGATGTGCATAGGACAACGGACCGTCATTGAAATCACCACAGACGATCAATGGTCCATCGATATGCTTGTCTATTACCTTCCTGACCGCCCTGGCCTGCTCGGCACGGATCGATGCGGCAGTGGCCAGCTTGCGCGCCAAAGAGAAGAGATTGTCTTTTATCCTGTCGGCACTGGGCGATTCGACAAGACTCGTATAGGCGACCTTATCCTCTGCTGTCAGTTTGTTTGATTCCAGATGATTGTTGATCACAGTCACAGTGTCGCCGTCAATGAGTAGTTCAAACACTGCCGAGCCGTTGTTCTCGGTGGGATATTCGATGCGGTAGCTCTCAATGATAGGATATTTGGAGTAACATGCCAGCTGATTGGAATTGCCGGACTTATCGAGAGTCACTTGTGCGTGATACGGATACATCGGGAGTCCCCTCTCTACATCCTTTTGCGTCAGGAATCTCGGATTCGTCGAGAGGATATATTCCTGTATACACACTATGTCGGCATTGCTGGCTGCTATATATTTGATTATCGGGTTGGGTGATTCTTCCGTGTCCGGCTTTTGAATAGCCATACCCATTGCATTGTAAGTCAGGACACGCAGTATCTTGCCCTCGCTTTCCCCGCCGAAATTGATCGGAAACGACAGATGAAAAGCTCCCCATGTCAAGGCTATGCCGGCCAAAGGGGCGACCGCATAAAGTGGCCGGGCAAAAAGCCAAAAAATCAGGAACAGGAAGTTGAGTACAAAAAAAACCATGTAGACCAAGCCGAAGCACGACAATATGGGATATTTGTCAGGGGACAAGTAAGAGCTGTATGCCGCCAATAACAACAAGATAATGACTGCAATGTTTATCAGCAATATGATTTTCAGTATGTATGTCCCGACTTTTTTCATTAATACTCCTATTCAATCAATCCTTACGACCGGCATCAAACAGCCGTTGCTTCTCTTCTTTGGTCAGAGAAGAATAGCCGGACTGCTTGATTTTGTCCAATATACGGTCTATTTCCTCCTGTTGCGACTTGCGCTTTATGTTATAGTCATAGTCCGCCGCCTTGCTCGAATCATAATAATGCACCTTGATTCTTTGCTTTCTGCCCTTGACGCGGGATGGCAATGACATGACAAACGCGGCCACCGGGCGGAATGCCGTAGCCAGAAAGTCTATGACCTTGTTTATCCATTCAGTGATGTCGCGGCCCTTGTCAAACTGCCATGCAAACAATAGTCCCGACGCAAAGCCGCCGATGTGTGCGAAGTTACGCCCCGGGGCTTCGAGCAAAAACAGGATGTCAATCACTATAAAAGCCAAAGCCACCCATTTGAACTTGAGGCGGCCTATGATGAAGAAGCGCAATTCGACATTGGGTATCTTATAAAGCAAAGCACCCATCAGAGACAACATCGAGGCCGAAGCGCCCATCAGATAGTGAACACCGGCCATATCCCTCATATAGGGGAACAGATTGGATGCGACGACGTAGAGCAATGCACCGCACAAGCCGCCGAAGACATACATCCCGACAAGCTGGCGCGACGAATATACTTGGTAAAACATCTCGCCCACCCAATAGAGACAAAGCAGATTAAACAGCGTGTTCAGCAGGTCATTGTCGGCAAACATATAGGTGACGACCGTCCAAGGACGCGTCGCCAGAGCCGACAAGTCGGATGGACACGCCACCCAAGACAGCACCTCGCCATAGCCGTCAAGCTGGCATAGCTTGAAGACCAGCGATGTCAGGAAGAGCAACCCGAAGATGACGACGTTGATATATATTAATGTCTTCTTCATCACCATTCGCGCTTATATTTCCAATAGAGGATTAACAGCAAGCCAAACAACATACCCCCGAGGTGGGCAAAGTGAGCCACATTGTCATGGACATTGTTGCTGACGCCCAGCAGCAATTCGACTGCCGCATAACCGATTACGAACCACTTGGCCTTGACGGGGAATGGTATAGGGAAAATGAATATCCTGTCATTGGGAAACCTCATGCCGAAGCCCAGCAATATACCGAATACGGCACCCGATGCTCCAGCCGTCTGCCAATAATTCAAATATTCACCCATAGGGATAGGTGGCATCCCAAAACCGGGATTTACTCCGTCATACATGTTCAGTCCCATTGAATAATATGTCACCAGCTGGGCCACCTCCTGCACAAGCCCCGCCCCGACGCCGCAGACAATGTAGAACAGCAGGAAGCGGTTAGGACCCATGAAGCGCTCAAGCACCGACCCGAACATCCAGACTGCGAACATATTGAAGAATATGTGCGCGAAATTGGCATGCATGAACATATATGTGAACAACTGTGCAAGATTGAAATTGTCGGCAAGGAAGAAATGAAGGTTCAGATACATGCCGAGGTCAAGGTCATAACGTTCTGCCACTATCGTGCCGAAAAAGAGCAATACATTGATCATCAAAATGCTTTTCGTCACTATTGGTATCCTGTTCATCCGTCTTGGTTTTATCTGTTTTCTATGACAGGCAAATGTACTAATTAAATTCTTTAATAAATGCTAAACATATCTCACGTCATCAAAAATCCGACAAGCCGCCCACATTTAGCCCGCCGGCGGGACAGCGGGCGGCATCGCAAAACCATTTTATGCTATCTTTGCACCCATAAATAACAAAATACCAAACATGAGCATCGAGAACAGAATACAGAAAGCAGCCATCGACGGATTGAAGCACCTCTATTCATTCGACGCAAACGAGAATAACGTGCAGGTCCTCAAGACAAAGAGAGAGTTCCAAGGGCACTACACCATCGCCGTGTTCCCCTTCCTCAAGCACACACGCAAGTCGCCCGAAGCCACGGCCACCGAGCTTGGCGACTACCTGAAAGCAAACGAGGCCGCCGTCGAAAGCTATAACGTAATAAAAGGGTTCCTCAACATCACCGTCTCATCACAATGCTGGTCGCAGCTGCTCGGGCAGATCGACAGTGACCCGGCCTACGGCATAAAGACACCCGCCCCCGATGCCGATACCGTGATGGTCGAATTCTCATCCCCAAACACCAACAAGCCCCTGCATCTCGGCCATGTGCGCAACAACCTGCTCGGCATAGCCCTGTCCAACATAATCAAAGCCAACGGACACAACGTCATCAAGACCAATATCGTCAATGACCGGGGCATACACATCTGCAAGTCCATGCTGGCATGGCTCAAGTATGGCAACGGCGAGACACCCGAATCATCGCACAAGAAAGGCGACCACCTCATAGGCGACTACTACGTCGAGTTTGACAAACACTATAAAGCAGAGGTTGTCGGGCTCATGCAGAAAGGGATGTCCAAGGAGGAAGCCGAAGCCAACGCCCCACTGATGAAAGAAGCACACCAGATGCTCGTCAAGTGGGAAGCAGGCGACAAAGAGGTCAGAGACCTGTGGCACAAGATGAACGAATGGGTATATGCCGGCTTCGACGAGACATACAAGGCACTCGGGGTCACATTCGACAAGATCTACTATGAGTCCGACACCTATCTCGTGGGGAAAGCCGAAGTGCTCAAAGGACTGGAGCAAGGCATCTTCTACCGCAAAGACGACGGCTCGGTGTGGGCAGACCTGACGGATGCGGGACTTGACAACAAGCTTTTGCTCCGCGCCGACGGGACATCAGTCTACATGACTCAGGACATAGGCACGGCAAAGATGCGCTTCAATGATTTCAAAATAGACAAAATGGTCTATGTCGTCGGTAACGAACAGAACTACCACTTCCAAGTCCTGTCCATACTGCTTGACCGCCTCGGGTTCAGATGGGGCAAAGACCTCGTGCACTTCTCCTACGGGATGGTCGAACTCCCGGAGGGGAAGATGAAATCACGCGAAGGCACTGTCGTGGACGCCGACGACCTCGTCGAAAAGATGATTGCCACGGCCAAGGAAGCCTCATCAGACAGACTCGAAGGATGCAGCCGCGAAGAAGCCGACGAAATAGCACGCATCGTGGGACTCGGCGCACTCAAATACTTCATACTGAAAGTCGATGCGACCAAAAACATGACTTTCAACCCCAAAGAGTCAATCGACTTCAACGGCAATACAGGCCCCTTCATCCAGTACACCTATGCCCGCATCCGCTCGGTGCTGCGCAAAGCCGCCGGACAAGGCATAGACATCACCCGCCCGCTGGACCATGGCGTCACACTGTCGGCGAAAGAAGAGGGACTGGTGCAGATGCTCTCAGAGTTTGCCGGCGTCGTCATGCAGGCCGGCACCGACTACAGCCCATCGACGGTCGCCAACTACATCTATGATCTGGTGAAAGAATACAACCAATTCTATCACGACTTCAGCATCCTGCGTGAAGAGAATGAGGCGCTGCGCACATTCCGGCTCGTGCTGTCGGCCAATGTCTGCAAGATAATCAAGCTCGGCATGGGGCTGCTCGGCATCGAGGTGCCCGAGAGGATGTGACACCCCGCACACGCGGCACACTACACAGGCCGGGGGGATGACGCACGCGACAGACGTCATCCCCCCGGCCTTTATCACCCTTGGCCGTCCCTCCACGGTGCGGCATCAGACATCCGGCCAAGGGACATGCCGCCATAAACGCCCCGGCACCAGATGTCGCGGAAAAAACTTAGGCTAAAAATATATAGACGTTAGACTGCAAATATATATTCGCTAAACTAAAAATACATATTTGCAGCCTAAACTTTTCAGACAGCATAGGAAGCAGGGGAGAAAAACGTCTGACGCAAAGCATGATAACACCCGATGCCGCCGGCACAGCACACGGCACAGACGGCCGCCATCCTCACACCATGTCCTCGCCCATGCGTATGACAGGCACCTTGACAGCCTTGTGGAAAGGGATGAAGCGCGACACCACAGCCAGCACCAGCGTGACCGCAAACAGCCACCCCAGCAAATGCTTGAGAGCAAGGAGCAGGCTCTGCTGTTGCGCCAACGCATACAGCGTGCCGGTGGCCATCTGCATAGCCTCGTCGATGCCGTGCCCGCCCGCCAGAGACGATGAGAGCGATGACGAATAGCGTGAAGCGGCAAGCGGGTCAAGCAAGGTGAGATTCTCTGACAGCTGCACCATATACGCCTGTTGCAGCCGATAGAGCACATTGCTATATATGGCCGAAGCCACCACAGGAGCAAGTGCCGCACGGAAGACAATGAGGAAAAACGCATTGTAGATGAGCAGCTTGGGATGCAAGTCCTCAACCACAAACAACCCGAAAGCGATGAGCAGCACCATCATGCCAAGCCCACGGAAAAACAATGGCGCATAGAGCATCTCATAAGTCGAGTCGGGAGAGACGGTGAAGTAGAGCATCCCGAAGAAAATGGCAAAACATGCCATCCCGCCGGCTATCAGGAAACGGAAGCGCCAACGCTGCCAACGGAACCACCAGAAGCATATAAATGCCCCCAGCAGATAGCCGGGCAACAGCCACACATAGATGGTATAGGTGTGAGTGTTGTCCACACCGAGGATGGACGTCATATAATTGCCCAGCAGAGTAGTAGAGGTGCTGAACAGCATGACCAGCACCATATAGGCATAGCCCAATATCGCCTTCCACTGCAACAGAGGGCGCAGACTGACATAGGGATGCGGCGAGTGGAACTGTTCCCACAGAAACAGGCCGATGAGCAGCGGGGCAATGATGATGTAGAGGCATATCTTGTCGGAAGCCATCCAGTCGGAAATCCTTCCGTAGGTTATGACATAGATGAGCATCAGCAGGCCGGTCGATACGATCACCATCTCACGCACATGGAGTTCCCTCAACGGCACTCCTGTGGACGGACGGTCGTGCCTCAACAAGACTATGACGAGCAGTATGGCAATAATCAGAAGCCCCATCATGAAGTAATACATATACTTCCAGTCATAATGGTAAGCCAGCAAAGCCGTAACGACCATCGAGACTTGTCCGCCACAAAAGACCAGCGGATAGAAGTATGCATAAAACTCGCTCCGCACGTCACCGGGGCTGAAGATGTATTTGATGCGCCGGATCGTCCACAGCATCAGGAAACCTTTAAGGAAGCCAATGGCAAAGCTCAGAATCATGAGAAAGTCTGTAGACCTTGAACGCGCACAAAGGAGACTGAGCAAGAATTGCAGCGTCAAATCGACAAGCAACAATGATTTGCTTGAGAAAGCCGCAAGCACCTTGGGGACGATGGGATAGGCTATTGCCATGCCGGCCGCGGCAGCATAATAGCCGACAGTAATGTCCTCGATATAGGCCCCAAGCGTATTGGACACCTCGAGCATACTGCCGGTGTAGGTGCCGTTGAGCATGGTGACAGGCAGGATGATGACAAACAACAATGCGACGGCCAAACCGTCGGGGACCCACTTGCGCACCGGGATGTCAAGCTCTCGGGCGGTCATCATCGGTCACGCAATGCTTCGGTTTCGACCATCATGCCCGCCCTCAACTGCGCCATGTCACTGCCATCCGCATCGTCAAAATCTATGCGGACGGGGATACGCTGCTGCACCTTGACAAAATTGCCCGCCGAGTTATCGGTCGGCACAAGGGAATACTTGGAGCCTGTTGCCTCCGAAATGGCAGTCACATGCCCGTGAAAGACCTTGCCGGGCACACCATCGACCTTGATACGCACCGGCTGGCCGATGTAGATGTTGCTTATCTGCGTCTCACGATAGTTGGCCGTCACCCACTTGTCCGCCTGACGTATTATATATGAGAGAGTCTGTCCGGCAGAGACAAACTGCCCGGGTTCAAGCGTGCGCCGCCCCATATACCCGTCGTATGGAGCTGTGACCACGGTGTAGGACAGATTGAGGTTGGCCAAATCGAGTGCCGCCTCAGCACGCAGTATCCCCGCCTCGACATTGACCTTACGCCGGCTGGCTTCCGTCAGTTGCGAATGTGCCACATCCTTCTGCCTGAGCAACGCCTCATAGCGTGCCTTGGCTGCGTCATAGTCTGTCTTGGCCCTGTCATATTGCTGTCTCGGCACTGATTCGTCCTGCCACAGACGCTCGTATCTGATGTAGTCTTGCTCGGCTTGCCACAGTCGTGCCTTTGCCTCGTCAAGTGTCGCATCCTGCTCAGCTATGTGCATCTCTGAAGTCTCTATATTTGAATGCAAGACCCCCTGCGACCCGCGGGCATCGAGCAATGCAGCCTTTGCCTCCTTCTGGCGTATGACATACTCACGGTTGTCAAGGACGACCAATGTGTCGCCCCTGTGCACAAACTGGTGCTCACGGAAGCACACTTCCTGTATGTAGCCGGCCACCCTGACATTGACCGGTGAGACATATTGGTCGATGAATGCGTCATTGGTAATCTCATACCTGATGTAACGCCAAAAGTAGTTTACCGTCCAGACCAATCCCGACAACGCTATGAACAGACAGACGGTATTGAGGATAATGTTGCGCCTTTTGCGGCGTTTCAGACGATGATACTTTGCTTCCAAATAACTCATATATAGCTTTCCTTTGACTATAGCTTTCCGATAGCCCGCTGTAATTCATAATAAGTATAGATGACCTGCGTCCTGGCCTGCGTGAGCTGTAGCTCTGCATTGAGTCTCAAGTTGTCAGCATCGAGCAGGTCAGTCAATATAGCCAATTGGTTGAGGTAACGGTTGCGCATGATGCGATAGTTTTCTTCAGCCTGTGTGACCGACAGCTTCAAGGCTTCTACCCTGTCAAGTGCTTCCTTGTGGCGCGTATATGCAGTGTGTATTGCCATCCTGATCTGTTGTCTGTGCTGTTGCTCTGTATTGAGGTTGACATCGACCTGCTTGCGTGCTTCTCTGACACGGTGTCTGCTGTGATAGATGGATGACAGTGGATAGGACAATGACAGGCCGACATTCCACGCATTGTTGTACATATCCGCCAAAGTCCTCGACACCGGACGTGCCAAGGTATTGGCCGCATAGAGCGAAAGGACAGGCATCAATTCGGCTTTGGCGGCATCCACCTCATTACGGGCAAGGTCAGTCCTGCGTGTCAGCAACAGCATTGACGGGTCATTCATATATGCTTCACTGATGTAAGAATCACAACTTCCCAACACGAATTTCCTGCCCAGCAACGCAGTATCAGGGTAAAGCAAGAGTGACTCGTCGAGTCCCAGCAGGATGTCCAGCCTGCGGGAGGTCAAACGGATGCCATTTTCGGTCTGTTCCAAAGCGAGGCGGTCGTTGGTCAGTTGCATTTCACTCCGCAAGACATCATTGTTGGTGATGATACCCTCTTCCTTCATCCTGCGTATATCACTTAGCCGCCGCTCGGATTCTGAGATGTTGCGTTGCAAGACAATCCGCTGTTTGTACAGACAGAACAGATCCAGATAGTAGTCCAACAGTGACATTTTTATGTCAGCCCGGTCAGTGGCTGTCCGCAGGGCAGCTATTTCCCTCTCGATGTCCGCTTGCCTTATGGCATATCTAATCCGCCCGCCATGGTATCTGTCTCTTATACACATCT
>DWUP01000004.1 GCA_020012075.1 Candidatus Avibacteroides avistercoris | reverse complement strand
GGATATGAACTCGAGACAGTCACACTCGGTGGAGAGGATGCCACATTCCTTGTAAGTGAAGAAAACACCTTGACATTTGAGATGGGTGAAACGAATGTAGAGATTGCTGCTACATTCACAGAGATTCCCGTGATATTATCAACACTCACATGGGCAGCACCTGAAAACGGCACGATAGCAGTCACCGTGGACGGTGAAACAGTCGAGAGCGGCACCGAGGTAGAGACCGGCACAGAAGTGGTCGCTACGTTTACCCCGGCCGAGGGATATGAACTCGCGACGGTCACACTCGGTGGCGAAGATGTCACTACTGATGTCGTCGATGGCGTCCTGACATTTGCAATGGGTGAAGAGGATGTCGAGCTCGCAGCTACATTCACAGAGACTTCGACACCCGAGCCGGCAGACAACTTGACGGCTATCCAATTGACCGGTGCTTCTAATTCTTCGACACATTCGATGTTCTATTTCAGCGAAGATGACTATGGACATGGTGCGGAAGGCAACTTCTACAATGGCCGTTCGGGCAACCTGACCATGTCTGTCTGGGTCAATATCCACGAGGCACAAGGCGCATTGATGGGTTATGGCCAGAGGTGGTACAATCCGGAAGGTGTGTTCACACTGTCGTTTGACAATGGTTATTACAAGTTGAGAAACCGCACTGCGACCGAGGATCATACCGATTGTGCCGATCCTCAGGAGAATGTGCTCGAGCAGGCAGTAGAGACAGACACGTGGGCATTCGTCACCGTCGTCTTCGATACTGACAATTTGAAGCGTTATGTCTATTATAATGGTGAAGTAGTCTTCGAGGACGTGCTGGAAACCGGCGGCCTCGGCCTCTTGCCGGATGACTGCGTATTCTTCGTAAGCAACGGTGTCTCCGCAGGATGGTATTTCAACAGCCCGACTTTCGACCTCGACGAGGTGCAAGTGTGGGACAAGGCTTTGTCAGCAGACGAAGTCCGTGCATCGATGACATCTGTCGATCCTGCAGCTGAGGGCCTGATTTCACTCTACCGCTTCGGCGCAGACAGAATGAACGAGGACTATACGTTTGACAACCTTGCATCTGCCGGGTCGGTTACTGCCGCACTTTACACAGGCTCAATGTATAGCAGTCCGGGTTCTATCACAAGCAATGTTGCCGAGCCGACATTCGTCGAGGGACACATTGCCGAAGCTCCCGAAAACTATGAAGTCACTTGGACAGCACCTGAAAACGGTACTCTGACCATAATGAATGGTGATGTAGAGCTGACCAGCGGCGCACTCGTGGCCGAAGGCACAGAGCTGACAGTCATCGCCGCTCCGGCATTCGGCTACCAGCTCGATGCTGTGACAGTCAATGACGAGACACTCGAGGGCACGACATTCACCGTCACAGGTGCGACCGTCGTGGCAGCTACGTTTGTCCCTGTACAGCTTGAGGAGTGGCCGCACGACACTACCGGTCAGGCTGCCAACGGCAATCCGAGCGTACACCCGAGTGAGGACCGCTATGTGACATCTGCCACAACGACAGGTGCTGCCATAGACCTCAACTGGACCAACAGCGAGCGTCCGAGCACATGGTACATCAACACCGGTGCGATGATGCAGGCTGAGCAGGGCACTACATTCGACCTCAGAATGCAGTCGGCCGAAGACATGATCTGGTGTCATGCAGTCATCTTCGTCGATTGGAATGGTGACAAGGACTTTGACGACGAGGGCGAGATGATTGCCAAGGTCGGCCTTGATCATGTCGATGATGGTGCAGGTGGCAGTTTCTTCCAGACCGGTAACCCGGGATTGACAGACTTCACCCAGACCATCGAGGTGCCTGCCACTGCGACTGTCGGCACTACATGCATCCGTGTGATGTTCACCGATGCTTGGCATGATACAAACAAAGGACATTCACACTCGGCTATGGATGCAGTGGACAAGGGCGGCATCTATGACTTCTACATCGACATCACCGAGGGCGAAATAGTCAATACGCTGACCGTCGAGGCAGAACATGCCACTGTCCTCGTGCGTGACTTCAATACGCTCGAAGAGTATTCAGCCGGCACTGTGCTCGAGACCGGTACCCAGCTGCTCGTGTCTGCCGAGGCTGAGGCAGGTTATGAAGTGACGAGCGTAACGGTCAATGGCGAGGAATGGCCTTCGCATGAGCCTTATACCGTCGATGGTCCTGTCCATGTGGTCGCTACGGCCGAGGCTCTGCCTATGGTGACTGTCAATTACACCTTCGAGGGCGAGGAGTATGGCTCGATGACCGTCTATGACGTGTCGGGCTGGTCGATGATTCCTATCGAGAATGGCGGAAGCGTCGAGGTAGGCGGTACGGTCAATGTGATGGTCTCCATGAACGACAACGTCGAGGGTACAATCACTGTCAATGGAGGCGAACCTGTCGAGTTTGACAGCACTACTTGGGAGGGTCTCTATAACCAGCGCATCGACATCACCGAGGACATGGAGACACTCGACATAGCAGTAGTCCTGACCGAAGCAAAAGCTCCCGAAAACTTCTATGACTTCACCTACACCATCGAGGGTGAAGAGCTGCTGGACGAGATTACGATAGCTGACGCGATGACCGGTGACCCCATCGAGTCAGGTGCTTCGCTCGGCGAAGGCACTCGAGTCGGTGTCCTGATCTACTATGCAGAGGGCGTAGACCTGACTATCACCATCAATGATGTCGAGCAAGACATCGCTGACAATGTGGCGATATTCGATGGCACATGCATGTACTATGGCGAAATCACGATGGATCAAGACATCAATCTCGGCATCGTCCTCAGCCAAGGCACTGAGCCCGAAGGCCACACAGTGACCTATGCGCTCACCGGCGAAGCTGCATCGGCAGGCACGGTCTATGTCAATGACATGACTGACCACTCGAAGCTGGAGTCAGGCGACACGGTAGCCGACGGTGCGGACGTCAATGTACAGGTGACCTTCGACGACCAGACCGTGGTAGGCGAGATGTTTGTCAATGGCGTGTCAGTCGGTACGTTTGAATATGCCGACAATGCCGGCCTGTACAACTATGTCGTCGAGAACGTCACAGCCGACATCGACATCGAGATCGAGCTCTCTTATGGCAACGGCATCGACAGCAACCTTGCCGACGGCCTGAAGGTCTACCCGACAGTCTTTGACGAGGCAGTGACAGTCGAGACGCCTGTGGACGGCAGCGTGACAGTCTATGACATGAGCGGTGCGGCTGTCTATACGTCAGAAGTGTTCGAGGGCAGCAACAGCCTGCCTCTTGGCAGCCTCGCTGACGGACACTATACTCTGCGCGTCGAGGGCGCCGGCCAAAGCGCTACTGTCAGAGTAGTCAAGAAGTAATAGCACACCTCCTGCCCTCCGCCACACGGAGCGGCAAAGGGACATCCTGACGGGGGATGGGGCAAACAGCTCCATCCCCCGTCTTTTTATCCGCCTGCCACGGCATCGTATGCCATTGCCGTGGCATACAATGCCGTGGCGCATGACATACGATGCTGCCGCACATGGCATTGCACCATTTTTGCCGTGGCGTCAGATGCTGCCCGCCGGCCTTTGCTCCCCCGGCTTGCGGATGCCGCCGGGCAGGGCTGCCCGGCCTGCGGCTGAAGTGCGCGGGCGGGCGGAAATCTGCGCGGGCGGCGCGTCTCTGTGCGCCAATTGCCGTGATGTAATGTAAAAAGCATTATCTTTGCATGGTTTCCCCATCCTATCAGGCCGGAAGCCACGGCCGCAGTGCGGCCGAGGAGTCGCAGACTTTCCATTTATTACAACAACAGATAAAGATCCAATCGCAATGCAAACGACAAGAAAGGCTAAAATCGTGCTCGAAGACGGGACGACGTTTGAGGGCGAATCATTCGGCCACCACAAGTCTGTGGCCGGCGAGGTAGTCTTCAACACAGCCATGACAGGCTACCCCGAGAGCCTGACCGACCCGTCCTACGCCGGGCAAGTGCTCGTCTCGACCTATCCGCTGATCGGCAACTATGGCGTGCCGCCGCGCGGCAATGATGACCGCGGGCTGTCACGCTTCTATGAGTCAGAGAGAATACACGTCGAGGCGCTGGTGGTGGCCGACTATTCGTTTGACTACAGCCATTGGAACGGCGAGCGCAGTCTGGCCGAGTGGCTCGACGAAGAGCATGTGGCAGGCATAACAGGCATCGACACGCGCGAACTGACCAAAGTGCTGCGCGAACATGGCTCGATGAAGGGCAAGATAGTCGTCGAGGGATGCGGCGATACGGATTTTGTCGATCCCAATGCCGACAACCTCGTGGCGCGCGTGAGCTGCCGTGACGTGATCGAGTATGCCGGCGGCAGCAAGCGCGTCGTGCTCGTCGATTGCGGGGTCAAGCACAACATCATCCGCCACCTCTTGCGCCGCGGAGTGACGCTCATCAGAGTGCCTTGGGACTATGACTTCAACGCGCTGGCATGGGACGGCCTCTTCATATCCAACGGCCCCGGAGACCCGTCGCTGTGCGACGCCGCCGTGGACAACATCCGCCGCGCACTGTCGGCAGGCAAGCCCGTCTGCGGCATCTGCATGGGCAACCAGTTGCTGTCAAGAGCAGCAGGAGCAAAGACCTATAAACTGAAATACGGACACCGCGGGCACAACCAGCCGGTGCGCGAGGCAGGGACAGACAAGTGCTTCATCACATCGCAAAACCACGGCTTCGCCGTCGATGACAGGACACTGGGCGACGACTGGGCACCCCTCTTCACTAACATGAACGACGGGACAAACGAGGGTATACGCCACAAGGTGAAGCCATTCTTCTCGGCACAATTCCATCCCGAGGCGGCGAGCGGGCCGACCGACACCGAGTTTCTGTTTGACGAGTTCGTCAAGCTGCTGTGATGCGACAATACCTATTGACACAACCGACAAAACATCGAAGACATGCAAAACAACGATTTGAACAAGGTGCTCATCCTCGGCTCCGGCGCGCTCAAGATCGGCGAGGCCGGCGAATTCGACTATTCGGGCTCACAAGCCCTCAAAGCACTGAAAGAGGAAGGCATCGAGACCGTGCTGATCAACCCCAACATCGCCACAGTCTAGACA
>DWUP01000033.1 GCA_020012075.1 Candidatus Avibacteroides avistercoris | reverse complement strand
GTGTCTGGTTGTTTTCGAGGATGGTGGCCACGATGCGGGGCAGGGCGAGTGCCGAGCCATTGAGTGTGTGGCACAACTCTATATTGCGGTCGGCCGTGCGGTAGCGGCATTTCAGGCGGTTGGCCTGATAGGACTCGAAGTTTGACACCGAGCTGACCTCCAGCCACCTCTGTTGTGCGGCCGAGAATGTCTCGAAGTCAAACGTGATGCTCGACGTGAAACTCATGTCACCGCCGCACAGACGCAGGATGCGGTAGGGCAACTCGAGCTTGGTGACCAAGCCCTCGACGTGCGAGATCATCTCGTCGAGCGACTGGTAGGAGTGCTCGGGGGTGTCGATGCGCACTATCTCGACCTTGTTGAACTGGTGCAGGCGGTTGAGTCCGCGCACGTCCTTGCCGTATGAGCCGGCTTCGCGGCGGAAACATGCCGAGTAAGCGCAGTTTTTGATGGGCAAGTCCTTTTCGTCAAGGATTACATCGCGGTAGATGTTGGTCACCGGCACCTCTGCCGTCGGGATGAGATAGAGGTCATCCTCATTGGCGTGATACATTTGTCCCTCCTTGTCGGGCAGCTGACCCGTGCCATAGCCCGATGCGGCATTGACTACGTAGGGCGGCTCTATCTCCAGATAGCCGGCAGCCCGTGCCTCGTCGAGGAAGAAGTTGATGAGTGCGCGTTGCAGGCGCGCCCCTTTGCCCTTGTAGACGGGAAATCCCGCGCCCGTGATCTTGACCCCGAGCTCGAAGTCGATGATGTCATACTTCTTGGCCAGCTCCCAGTGGGGCAAAGCGCCGGGACCAAGCTCGGGGATGTGCCCACCCTGACGCTCGACCACGTTGTCCACGGCATCGGCCCCTTCGGGGACGGTGTGGTTGGGCACGTTGGGGATAGAGCAAAGCAGCGTGGTGAGCTGGTGCTCGGCTTCATTCATTCTGGCCTCAAGGCCTTTGTTCAGTTCTTTCAGCGACGCTACCTCGGCGCGTGCCTTCTCTGCCTCGTCGTGACGGCCTTCTTTCATGAGTGCCCCGACAGACTTTGACAGGGCCTTGACTTGCGACAGGTTGTGGTCCAGCTCGTTTTGTGCCGCGCGGCGAGCCTTATCGACCTCGATGACACGGCCTATGGCTTCGCGCGCCCCGGCGAAGTGTTTCTTCTCAAGTCCCTTGATGACCTCTTCGGTCTGTTCCTTGATGAGTTTGAGTGTAAGCATATTGATTGTTGTTTGAGTTATCTGTCATTCAGCCGGCAGTGCGGCCGGCGTCCGTTGCTGCCGACGTGCAAAGATAGGGCATTAATCGACATGTCACACGCGGGCGGTGGATTTTATGCCAATGTGCGGCCACAAGCCGGGAACATGCCCCGCCCGGCGCGCGGCATCAGCTGCCGCACAGGCAGAAAGACAAGCCCCCGCCATCGGCTGTCGATGGCGGGGGCAATGCCGGCAGATGCCTTGTGCCGGATGGCGCATGGCACCGGGAGAATGTCAGAGCGGACCGGAGAATTTCTTCACTGCATTGCCGCGGACGAGCGAGTCGTGCATGGCCCAGTTATCCCTCCTCGCCCCGGCTTCGGCCTCACGGCGCAGCGACATGAGTTTGAGCAGCAGCCGCTCACGTGCCTTGCGGCGGTTGAGGGACTGCGAGCGCTCGTCACTGCATTTCACCGAGAGCCCTGTGGGGACATGTACCGCCCTGACCGACGTCTCGACCTTGTTTACATTTTGTCCGCCATTGCCACCCGAGCGACAAGTGGCATAGGCGATATCACGCTCATCTATGTCCGGCAGCTCAAGGTCGTCAATGAAATGCACGCCGACAAACCAATTGCAGCGTTTGTGCCCGGGACGGTATGGGTCGGATGTCGAATGCCAAAGCACTGTCCCCTCCCATTCGTCGGCCACCGACGCGGCAATGCCCACGTCAGAAGCAAGCGTGATTGACATATAGCAGCCGGGAGCCGACTTGTGAGGCTCGGCATCTGACATCGTAAGCCCCGGGACAGACCGGCATATCTCACGCGCCACAAGTGCTACGGCACGGGCACATTCCACAGGCCCGCGCCCGGCAGTTATCTGAATATATTTTTTCATTTTCCTTTGTCCTTGATGTTGAGTTTTGGTTTTATCACTGTGAGCACCTCGACCGTCGGGATTATCAACGACAATATCTCGTCTGACGGTTTATATGCCTGAGGTGACTCGTCTATTGTCCCTTCGCAAACAGAGGACGAATATATGCCGTCCATGCTTTCGCGGAAATCAGACAATGCTATGTGCTTCCTCGCCTGATGCCTCGACATCTTCCGTCCGGCACCGTGAGGCGCGCTGCACATCCATTGTCCGTTGCCTTTGCCCACACAGACAGCTATGCCGTCACGCATGTTGAGGGGGATACAAATCTTGCGTCCGCGAGATGCATCAACGGCCCCCTTGCGCAGCGTAGGATGCCCGCCGTCCAATGATATGTAATTGTGCGTCGCATATATCGACTCGCAGCTCTTGGCCTTGCATATCTTGCGCAGGACGGCAAATATCCTGTCGCTTATCGTAATATGGTTGTAGAGTGCATACGCTTGGGCAATGACCATATCAGATAAGTAACCGGCCAATGCGTCTCCCCACAGATAGCCGGCATACTGCGCTCTCTTGGGATTGGAGGCGACATTATGCCAGTGGCTCGCAATCTTGACACCCAAATTGCGCGACCCGCTGTGTATGGCAATCCACCCTTCACCCGAGGACATGTCCTCCCCATATTCGATGAAATGATTGCCACCGCCCAGAGTCCCCAGACTTTTATAGAAAATGCCCTCCTGCAACTTGACGCGACGACAGAAGTCTGACACGAAGCGTGCATCGATACGCGGTATTTCATTTATCAGATCCGGAGCAATGGAACGGGCCTTGCGATACTGCATGTTAAGGTAACGGAACAACTCCTTTTCATTTATACTGTTCCTCTGACAGATTTCCGCACCGACGGGGATTGCCTCGCGTATGCGGTGGTCTGCCATGGCATAATCCGCCGGGGCTATCACCGACGACAGCCTGTGCATCGAGACCGTACAACCTATGTCCGTACCGACATGGTCGGGATTGAGATACGTCCCCACCCGGTACACAGTGCCGACATTACACGAGTTGCCGGCATGGACATCGGGCATTTGTGCCATTCTGACGCCGGCAAAAGCCGGATGGTTGCATTGTTCTTCCACCCACCGCAAGGCATCTTCCTCGATATCGCCGGTGAAAATCTCTGCCGAGGCATATTGTCCTGAAATTATCATAAGATTCTTGTTTGATTGATTATAGACTGTGTGCCACGCCATCTCGCATGGCATGGACTTTCGCATGGCGAGCCATGAGGCCGTCGCCTGACGGTCACAGAGATTCCATGCTACAAAAGCGGCATAAACGTTATGCCTGTCAAATCCTATCAATCAGACATCAATAGCCGGACATGGCGACAATGCGAGCGGCACATGTACACTCATGCACCACAACGCCGACTGCACCAAACCGCACGATGCGGCATGTCACAGATGCCGGGGCATCATGTCACAGGACAGACACCGGGACGACGTCACGCCATTGTTTGCTTATGGAATTTGAGACCGTGTAAGTGATTACAAGACTGTGTGGATGGAGTTTTCATAGAGTTTGAAATAATTTTAGGGGTTAGACATTCTGCGTTTCTCGCGGAGAGACAGGGATTCGAACCCTGGGAACAGTTGCCCGTTCACCGCATTTCGAGTGCGGCCCGATCGACCACTCCGGCATCTCTCCTACATCTAAAAATAGAGAAGTGCCTGCCATCATAGCCATCAGCACTTCACTGTTGTGGGGAAATCAAGCGGAGAGAGAGGGATTCGAACCCCCGGTGCCTTTCAGCACGACGGTTTTCAAGACCGTTGTAATCGACCACTCTACCATCTCTCCATGTATGTATTGCCTCGATACATGCTTTGGTCGAAAGCGTTGCAAAGGTAGTGCATTTTTGTCACGCTCCAAATATTTTGGTGATATTTTGCATCTCATGCGGGATTTATGCTGCCCGGCAGCCATCTGGGCACAGGCCGGTGACACCTGAGGGCAGCCTCGGCATATCCTGCAAAGAGTCCCGTGCCGGCAAAGGCTGACGGCACAGGTGCGGCATCATGGCGCGCCGCATGTCACTCGTCGAGCCACAGATAATTGCCCGCCCACAGGCAGTCGCAGAAGACTATCTTGCCTCCGCCGGGACCGGTACGTTCGGTCACTTCCTCCACACGGTTGTGACCGGCAATCTGCCTGTAGCCGTGGAGCGGGTCGCACAATTCGTTTATGTCCGCCCAGAATATCCCGCCGACAGTCCCCTCCCTGCCTCCGCGTGCCTCACCGACACGGCAGAGGGCACTGACCTGACAGTCACGGGGATGGTTGAGCTGGTCGGCGACGGAGAGTGACAGGTCGCCCCGGAAATCATCGACAAACCACCCGTGTGCTATGCCGGCATGGGTAAAGATAGTGTCATCGTCCTGAAAGGCATATTGGAACAGGTCAAAGTTGTCAATGAACAGCCGCGAGGCTGCCGGGGCAAGCTCGTAATCAAAGCGCGAACAGATGGGGGCATCGCTACTGAAGTAATGCAGGTCGTGATTGCCCAGCAGGAGGACAATGTCATCGGGGCGGTTGCGTTTGAGGGCGATGATGGCACGCAGGTTGCCGAGCAGCTCCCGGTGGGACATCTCCTGATAGGGGTCAAGATAATCCCCGAGGAACACCACCCGGCAACCTTGGCTGTCACTGATGGCTTCGCGCCAATAGTCCAGCCCGTGCACATCTCCGATGACTATGGTAGGCCTTGTCATGTCTCTGGATAATGTATGTTATATTATTGGTTCATTCGGCGGCCTTGTAGTTGAAGACCGGTTTTATCACATTCACGATGTCCACAGTCTCCCTGACATTGGCGACAATCTCTTCCATTGGCTTATAGACCATGGGTGATTCGTCCTTGGTCTCCTCGGTCACGGTCTCGCTGTATATGCCCTGCATCGAGCGGGCATAGTCGTCGAGCGAGATTGTCTGGTATGCTTGGGCGCGGCTCATCACACGCCCCGCGCCGTGAGGTGCAGAGCAGTTCCAGTCGGGGTTGCCCCGTCCGACACAGATCAGTGCTCCGTCGCGCATGTTGAGTGGGATGACGCACCGCTCTCCCTCGCGTGCCGAGATTGCCCCCTTGCGGATGATGTTGTCGTCGCCTATATAGTTGTGGATGCTTTCAAACGCCATCGCGGCCAGCTCGTCATCGCCCGCACCGACATGCCCGCATTGCCGCAGGTGGTCGAGCAGCAAGTCGGTGATGAGACGGCGGTTGATCTGTGCCCAACGCTGGCACAGACGCATGTCGTGCAAGTAGTCTTCGCGCGACTGCCCCTCGACATAACAGAGGTCGGCCGGCACAGACGGGCGGCGAGCCTTGAACGAAGCGTGCAGCCGGGCAATGACTCCCTGCAATTCCGAGCGTCGTCCCGCCGCCTTGTATTCGGCGATGATGCGCTGCTGCTCCTCCATCAGCTTGTCCCAGCCCGAGCGGTCTTTGACTGCCCTCTTTTGGTAGATGTCAGCCACCTGCTTGCCGAGGTTGCGGCTCCCAGTGTGTACCATCAGATAGGTGCGCCCAGCGTCGTCACGATCCACCTCTATGTAGTGGTTGCCTCCGCCC
>DWUP01000032.1 GCA_020012075.1 Candidatus Avibacteroides avistercoris | reverse complement strand
TCTCGTGGGCTCGGAGATGTGTATAAGAGACAGCATCAACGAGCGGGAGACTTTGCCTGAATGGATGCCAGAATCCGCCACAGACTATATTATCAAAGACGGAAACCGCCCCATACCACAGCCACAATTCACCACTATATATATAGGGAAAGGCAAGTTCGACAAAATAAGCAAAGGTGACATCATGGGATTCCTCTGTAAGAAAGGAGGATTGGGGCGAGACGATATAGGAACAATAATAGTAAAAGAAAAATTTTCATTCGCAGCAATAAAGTCATCCCAAGTACGCCAAACAATTACCAACGTATCAAACGAGAAACTCAAAGGGAAGAAAGTCTTGATTGAAATAGCAAATAGATAGACAAACATCGGACATAGCACAATAAACCATAAATAGCCGTGACAAAACACGGCTATTGCCATACATATCCCAAACTTTTGTCATCAGCAGTGACATTTGTCATCCGCACGGCAGACAATCCTCCAAAGCTGTCATTTTACCGCTTCCTACCCGTGCACCACATACACAATCAACCTGTAATACCCGAAGATATGAGCAATTGGCAACCAAAAGCGCAGATATTGATACATCCCGACAAATCACAACACTAAAAACAGCCACATAACATATAAAATATATCATCCATACGCCACAAAATATCCATGGCGATGCTTGTATTCTAAAAGAGTTCGGCTATATTCGCAATAGGTTTAACTCAAACATTGTAACATAAAACAAACTGAGATAAAATATTATGAAAAAGTACAATTTCAATGCGGGACCATCAATTCTCCCCAAACAAGCAATTGACAACACAGCAAAAGCAGTACAAGATTTCAACGGCATCGGGCTATCAATCCTTGAGATAAGCCACCGCTCTAAAGATTTCAAGGCCGTGATTGATGAAGCAGAAGCCCTGTTCAAAGAGTTACTGGACATTCCGGAAGGATATTCTGTCCTTTTCCTCGGAGGCGGTGCAAGCATGCAATTCTGCATGATACCATACAACTTCCTCGAAAAGAAAGCTGCCTATCTGAACACTGGCGTATGGGCAAAGAAAGCAATCAAAGAAGCCAAAGGATTCGGCGAAGTAGTCGAAGTGGCTTCATCTGCCGATGCCAACTATACATTCTACCCGAAAGATTTCACGATTCCCAGCGATGCGGATTACTTCCATTTCACATCCAACAACACAATCTACGGCACTGAATACAGGAAAGATTTCGATTCACCGGTGCCCATGATTGCAGACATGTCTTCAGACATTCTTTCAAGACCGGTTGATGTCTCAAAATATGCCGTAATATATGGTGGAGCACAAAAGAACATCGCCCCCGCAGGTGTCACTTTCGTCATCATCAAGAATGATGCTTTGGGCAAAGTCTCCCGCTACATCCCGACAATGCTCAACTATCAGACACACATCGACGGCGGGTCAATGTTCAATACCCCTCCCGTGTTACCGATATACACAGCAATGGAGACAATGAGATGGGTAAAGGAACAAGGAGGTGTAAAAGAGATGGAAAGACGCGCCATCGAGCGTGCAGACATCGTCTATTCAGAGATCGACCGCAACAGACTGTTCAGAGGCACAGTGGCAGAAGAAGACCGCTCACGCATGAATATATGCTTCGTGATGAAAGACGAATATAAAGAACTGGAGCCGGCATTCCTCGAGTTTGCGACACAGCACGGCATGGTCGGCGTCAAGGGACACCGCTCTGTCGGAGGATTCCGCATCTCTTGCTACAATGCACAATCAGTCGAGGCAGTAAAAGAGCTCGTAAAGTGTATGCAAGAATTCGAGAAACAACACTAATCGACACACGACCTAAATCAATAAACCATGAAAGTATTAGTCGCAACCGACAAGCCATTTGCTAAAGTGGCCATCGACCAGATCCGTGAAGTTATCGAGGGCGCAGGTTTTGAACTCGCCTTGCTCGAAAAATATGGTGACAAAGCAAACTTGCTGAATGCAGTAACCGATGCCGAAGCCTTGATCGTCAGAAGCGACATCATCGATGCCGAAGTCTTCGATGCCGCAAAGAAATTGAAGATAGTGGTCCGGGCAGGTGCAGGATATGACAACATAGACCTCGCTGCTGCAACAGCACATGGAGTCTGTGTGATGAACACCCCGGGTCAGAACTCGAATGCCGTGGCCGAACTGGTTTTCGGACTGCTGGTCTATACCGTCAGAAATTTCTATAACGGCACTTCAGGCACAGAACTCAAAGGTAAACGCCTCGGCATACATGCTTTTGGCAACGTAGGCCGCAACGTGGCCCGCATAGCCAAAGGATTCGGGATGGAAATATACGCCTACGACGCATTCTGCCCCAAAGAGGCTATCGAGAATGAAGGAGTGAAAGCTGTCGGAAGCACAGAGGAACTCTACGAAAAATGCGACATAGTCTCGCTGCACATACCGGCGACAGCAGAAACCAAAAATTCCATCAACTATGCACTCGTCGGGAAATTGCCCAAAGGCGGAATCCTCATCAATACGGCAAGAAAAGAAGTCATCAACGAGCCAGAACTAATCAAGCTGATGACCGAGCGCAGCGACATCAGATATGTCACAGACATCATGCCGGCAGCGCACCAGGAATTCTGCGAGAAGTTTGCCGGACGCTATTTCAGCACACCCAAAAAGATGGGAGCACAAACGGCAGAAGCAAACATCAATGCAGGCATAGCTGCTGCCAAGCAGATCGTGGCCTTCATAAATGAAGGATGCGAGCGGTTCAAAGTAAACAAATGACCAACAACAATCGTCAAAGGAGGAGACAACACCGACAGGCAAGACTCCTCCTTTTTAATCAAACCATGAAAAACTATGGCTACAATCAAACCATTCAAAGGCCTCAGACCTCCAAAAGAACTGATTGAAAAAGTGGCATCACGCCCCTATGACGTACTCAACTCTGACGAAGCACGCGCCGAAGCAGAAGGCAACGAGATGTCACTCTACCACATTATCAAGCCTGAAATAGACTTCCCCGTCGGCACTGACGAACATGACGAGCGTGTCTATGCCAAGGCAGCTGAAAACTTCAATAAGTTTCAGGAAAAAGGATGGCTTGTTCAGGACAAGAAAGACTGCTATTACATCTATGCACAGACCATGAACGGGAAGACACAATATGGTCTCGTCGTAGGTGCATACGTGCCTGACTACATGAACGGTACTATAAAAAAGCATGAATTGACGCGCCGTGACAAGGAAGAGGACCGCATGAAACATGTGCGTGTCACCAATGCCAATGTCGAACCGGTGTTCTTCGCCTATCCCGACAACAAGGTGATTGACGACATCGTCGCACGCTACACCGCCGGACAACCGGTCTACGACTTCACTGCCCCCAACGATGGATTCAGGCACAGGATGTGGATCATAGACAATGACAACGACATCAGCCGCATCACAGACACTTTCGCTGGCATCAAGTCGCTATATATAGCCGACGGGCATCACCGCTCGGCTGCGGCGGCACTGGTGGGAGCCGAGAAAGCACGCAACAATCCGTCACACAAGGGTGACGAAGAGTACAACTACTTCATGGCCGTATGCTTCCCTGCCAACCAGCTGACAGTCATCGACTACAACCGCGTAGTGCGCGACCTCAACGGCATGACCACAGAGCAATTCCTCAAAGCTCTTGACGAGCACTTCATCGTAGAGCGAAAGGACGGCCAATACAGGCCGCAGCGTCTGCACAACTTCGCATTGTATATTGACAAGACATGGTATAGCCTCACGGCGAGACCGGGCACATACGATGATTCCGACCCGATAGGCGTGCTCGACGTCACCATCTCCTCGCACTACATCCTCGACGAGCTGCTCGGCATCAAAGACCTCCGCAGCGACAAGCGCATAGACTTCGTCGGCGGAATACGCGGACTCGGCGAACTGGAGCGCCGCGTAGACAGCGGCGAGATGCGCCTTGCACTGGCTCTCTATCCGGTGACAATGAAACAAATCATGGACATAGCCGACACGGGCAATATCATGCCCCCCAAGACTACATGGTTTGAGCCTAAATTAAGGTCCGGATTAATAATACACAAGTTGGACTAAACAAAGCCAAAGGCTACATTTTGTTACTAAACACAAGACTTACAAAGCGTCGGGACGTGCATCCAAGTATTAAAAATGCCGCCCGACGCTGTTTTATTTGGAAAAATGCAATTTTCAGCACAAATAAGTTCCTTAAAAATTTGGAGGCCGCGAATATTTACTGCATATTTGTACTGCCTACTAAGGAAACAATCTTTTTTGACCTTTACAAAACTAATACCTATTGAAAGACACTTAACGGCGCAGCCTTTGAGAAAAGTTTGCGCTTTTTTTATGCCCTTCAGACACGCGGCGGCGAGTCACCGGCCGCTCCGCACCGTGACCGGCGCTCACCTCACCCCTATCAGTTTGTGAAGTTGCAGACTGATCCGCCACCACGGGTGCGCCATGACATAGTCCAGCGTCTCACTTATATTCTCACCCGAGCACGGCTGCAGGAAGTAATGGGCGGCCTGTCCGCAATGATAACGCTCGACATCCTGCCCCGTATATACCACCTTCAGCTCATCGACATGGTCAAGCACTACGGTGGCGCCTTCCTTGGGCGAGCAAGTCACCCAATCGATACCATGCGGCAAGCGGTGTGTGCCGTTGGTCTCTATGGCAACATAATACCCGCCCGAATGGAGGCGGCTTATCAGCGCCCCGTCTATCCATAGCGAAGGCTCACCACCGGTCAGCACGACACGTCTTGCAGGATAACGGCAGATGGCAGACATCAGCTCGTCGTCGCTCATCATCACCCCGTCGCTGTGGTCAGTGTCACAGAATGGGCACTTCAGGTTGCACCCGCTGAAACGGACGAACACCGACGGCGTGCCGGCATAATACCCTTCGCCCTGAATACTATAAAAGATTTCGTTAATCTTCCTCATAGACAGCCACATTACCTTCAGATTCACGCACCTCGACCTTATAGCAGCAGTCCACATTGTCACACACCCACCGGGCGATATTCTCGGCCGTAGGGTTGAAAGGCAGCACCTCGTTGAGGTCACGGTGGTCAAGCCTGTCCTTGACCATCGTCTTTATTTTGGTGAAATCCACGACCATCCCGTCTTCGTTGAGCTCCCTTGCCCGGCAATAGACGGTGATGACCCAGTTGTGTCCATGGAGGTTTTCGCATTTGCTCTGGTATGACAGGTGCAATCTGTGCGATGCGGACACCTCAATCCGCTTGATAACAGTGTACATACGCCTTAACTCTTTATGATATGCAAAAGTCGCCACGGCCTATGTCACCTCGGCCAAAGCGGTGCAAAGATAAGCCATTCGGCCGACGGCACAAAGCCTGCGCGGCCCGCGACGCACACAGACGGGCGACAGAAGCCATGGCATCAGTGCCGCCACACGACAATGCGAAGGGGGACAAAATGTATTATTTATGTTACAACAAGGTGGCGACGGCATGATTTCAGACCTGAATATGACAAAGACCACACGGCCATGCGGGCAGCATTAAGCCAAATGGGTTAATTTTGCCGGCAGAAAACCAAAATCCAAGACACGATGGCAAAGACAATCCTATTGCAGAGACTTGCTACACTCGCCCTCGCAGCAGCATGCGGCGCAGGGGGCATGGCACAAGACTTGAAATATGTATTCATGTTTATCGGCGACGGCATGGGTATGGCGCAAGTCGATGGCACAGAGATGTTTCTCGCTGCACGCGACAGCGTGATAGGCGCCCGCCCGCTATGTTTCACACGATTTCCAGTGGCGACAATGGTGACCACCTACTCGGCGAGCAACTCTGTCACCGACTCGGCTGCCGGGGGGACGGCACTGGCCTGCGGGGAGAAGACAGCCAACGGCGTCATCGGGATGGCCGCCGACGGCAGGACACCGCTCACGAGCATAGCCGCGCAAGCCAAGGGACACGGATGCCGGGTGGGAATCGTCACGAGTGTGAGCATCGACCATGCGACACCTGCCGCCTTCTATGCCAACCAGCCCGACCGTGACATGTACTATGAGATAGCGTGCCAGCTCCCGGCATCGGGATTTGATTTCTTCGGCGGCTCGGGTTTCCTTGACCCGGATGGCAGCGGAAGCGGAGATGACGATGCGACCCCCGTGGCCACACTGCTCGACGAAGCAGGATACACCGTCTGTCTCGGGATGGACGAATACCGCGCATCAGATGCCGGTGACAAGGTGATAGTACTCTCTGACGACCCCACGGCCAAATCACTCACCAGTGCCATCGACCGCAGGCACGGCGACATGACGCTGCGCCAACTCACCGAAGCGGCTGTCGAGACACTTGCAGGAGACAGCGACGACCCATTCTTCCTCATGGTCGAAGGCGGGAAAATCGACTGGTCATGCCACTCAAACGATGCCGGAGCAGTATTCCACGAAGTGCTTGACTTAGACTCGGCAGTGATGGTGGCCTATGACTTCTATCTGCGGCATCCTGACGAGACAGCCATCATCGTGACTGCCGATCATGAGACAGGCGGCCTCGCCATCGGCAACGGAGGCTATACACTCGCACTCCGCCACCTCGCATCGCAGAGGCTCTCGGTCGAAGAGCTATCCGCACGGCTCAACGCCATGAGCGGAAGCAGGCGGCAGACACCGGCATGGGACGAGATAAAAGATTTCCTGCGCACCAACCTCGGCTTCTGGCAGACGGTCGAGCTCACTGCCGACGAAGAAGCCGCACTGCGCAAGGAATATGAGGCAATGTTTGTCGCACACAATGCCGCCAGCGAAGCATCACTCTACTCCACCAACGCACGCTTCGCCGCCACAGCCATCGGCATACTCGATGCCAAGGCGCACATCAGTTGGGCGAGTGGCGACCACTCGGCAGGCTACGTCCCCCTCTTTGCCATCGGGCGCGGCACTGAAGCCATGACACACAAGCTCGACAACACCGACATCCCGAGGATACTGGCGCGTCTGGCCGGATATGGCGAATGAGGCGCCCGCAGGCAGACAGGCAGGACAGGCAGCCAAGCCACCGGCATGCATTGCCGATGTCCTGCCGGTTCCGTCGTGTTTTGTCATGACGGATATATGCACAGCCCCTGCCATTCGTCTCTCCGGCCGGCGAGGCAAGCCGCTTGACGCCCTGAAAGCGTGGGCCGAAGACTCCCCACCCCGGTGGAAAACACAGCAGCACAGGCATTGATGAAAGACAGACCGGCCGCGGCACGGCCACCATGATACAAAAAAACCGGCATCATCCGCCGGAACGACCCACATCATCTGTATGGACATAAAAAAACCATATTGGCGATGTGATAAAACTCCGTATGACATGATTTGAGTGCTCTACCCTCTTTGTAATCCACCGGCATCGCTGCACCTCAGAGAGGTCGTGGCCCGCCATCGAGGACTGAAGCTTGTCTCGGTAGTTTGGTTTTAATTGATGAGTTTCCCAATCCAACCAATATGGCTTTCTCTTATTTCTGTCACAAATATAAAATCTAAAATCCAAACCGGCAAACCTTTTCACCGAAAAATGCGCCGGGTGGAATAAAATATGTTAATTCGGCAGCCCGACAGGGTACGACCCCGGCACAGACGGCATACTATGCCACCGCTCATAGCATACGATGCCACGGCTGCAGCATTGCATGCCATGCATCATTTCATCAGATGCTGTTTCAGCGGGGCAAATATCAGTTCGCCCGGCGACGGACGGCCGCACACGGGTGATTGCCGACCCGCGAACGCAGGCGCGCTCTCATTGCCATAGCGGTCGGATGCCGTGACGGCAAAAAATGTGCGCTGCTGCGAATCATAAGTATAGTCATAGGTATAATGGCAGGCCTTTATGCCTGTCTCGACAATATTGCGCGGGTCATCGGTATCCACTGGATAGACGGATGAAGCATAGACGGTGAATGTCACGCCGTCAGACGGTCCTTCAAACTCCCATGACAGATGTGTCGTACGCCCCTCGGTGACGTGCCCGGTCACAGTGACACGGCCCGCACCTCCGCAGCCGCGCCGCTCATCGCCAAGGCGCGGCAGAGCCGGGACAGCAAGACACGAGTTGCCCAGACGCGAGGCGACGCCCTTGGTGTCATCGACGAGTGTAGATGCACGGTAAAACCCGATGCCGTCCATGCCTATCCGCCCGGCAAATCTTATCTGGCGGAGTATCTCTGTCACATCCCAGTCCGCCTGCCCGTACTCTATCCTGTACAGCCCCAGCGCAGGGACGACAGGGACTTGTCCCGTGACATCCACCCAGTCGGCGGCAAAGGGATAGAAATCGCCGTCCTTGAAATACATCATCGGGCAGACCATGTCGATTATCCCCTCGTCAATCCATCGCCCGACATCCTGCCCCACTCCGTCAAACGCCTCCCATCCGCGGCTGTCGGCACGCCGGGTCGAGCGGTATTTGCCTATCGTGGCACAGCTGACTGTCACCCACGGCTTGACCTGCCTCACGGCATCATGCACAGAGCGGACTATGGCGGTGATATGCCTGCGGCGTGCCGCTGCCCGCTGCGCCGCATTCATCCCGCCCGCTGACGGATAATTGCGGTAGTCATCAGGGTAGCGTATATAATCAAGGTGCACTCCATCGACATCGTGGGTACTGACTATCTCGCTCACAAGGCGGGTGAGATAGGTCGCTGTCCCAGCCTTGGACGGGTCGAGATAGAGCTGCCGCCCGCGCTGCATGATGAGGCCGCTGCCGGCGGCTGCAATCGAGCGGCGCGTCATGGCGGACAGTTTGCGCCTGTCGCCGAGCGGCATGCACACCACCCACGCATGACATTCCATCCCGCGGCGATGACATTGGTCGATGACATAGGCCAGAGGGTCTGTGTCATGCCACTCTGCGCCACCGAACATGCGGTTGAGCGGCTCGTAGGCCGAGCGATAAACCACGTCGCCGCGTATGCGGCACTGGAACATCACGACATTGACATTGAGATCAGACAGTGTGTCAAGGATTTTGTCGAGCTGCGCCTTCTGGCCTGTCGGCGACTGAGGCCAGTCGAGGCCATAGGCCGTAGTAAGCCACACGGCACGCACCTGCCGCTTAGGCTGCGCCACGGCG
>DWUP01000003.1 GCA_020012075.1 Candidatus Avibacteroides avistercoris | reverse complement strand
AACGGACGGATAAAGGAAGAAGGCACACACGATGAGCTTGTCCGAAATGAAGGGCTGTACGCTCATTTGTGGAATATCCAAGAAAGCATTTCCGGCTGGAAACTGTAATCTTAAAAAATGGGCTGAAAATGGAATTATGTTTTTGGACTTTTCGACTCTGTCACGGACGCCAAAATCAAGGCCATACAGCACAAACTAAACAAAAGGCCGAGGGGAAAACTCTACTTCTTAACACCTAAGCAATGCTTCTTCGACAATCTATGATAACTTTGCACTTGCTGGTGGACTCTGCCCCGGCGCTGGCATTGCACCCGGCATGTGGCTTCAGAGCGGCTGATTGTTTGGAGATTAAATTAAAATGACTACCTTTGCAGCCGAATCAGTTTTTTAACGTAACTCTTTTAAATTATGAATCAGTACGAAACCGTTTTCATCTTAACTCCCGTTTTGTCTGAACCACAGATGAAGGAAGCGGTAGAAAAATTCAAAGGAGTCCTTCTGGATGCAGGAGCTAAGATTGTGAATGAGGAGAGCTGGGGGCTGAAGAAATTGGCTTACCCGATCCAAAAGAAGTCTACAGGATTTTATGTCCTGATTGAGTTTGAGGCCGAGCCGACTACCATCAACAAGCTGGAGACAGCCTACAGACGCGATGAGAGAATCTTGAGATTCTTGACATTCAAACAAGACAAGTACGCAGCAGAGTATGCTGTGAAACGTAGAAACTTAAAATCAGCTAAATCGGAGGATAAATAATCATGGCACAGCAAAACCAATCGGAAATCAGATACTTGACTCCACCGTCGGTAGACGTTAAGAAAAAGAAATATTGCAGGTTCAAAAAGAGCGGCATCAAATATATCGACTACAAGGATCCCGAGTTCTTGAAGAAATTCCTCAACGAGCAAGGCAAAATCCTGCCCAGACGCATCACCGGCACTTCGATGAAATACCAGCGCAGGGTGGCACAGGCCGTCAAACGCGCACGCCATCTGGCTCTGCTGCCTTACGTCGCCGATATGTTGAAATAATCAAATAGAAGGGAACTAATATGGAAATCATACTTAAAGAAGATATAGCAAACCTGGGCTACAAGAATGACATCGTGGACGTCAAGCCCGGATATGGAAGAAACTATCTGATTCCCTCGGGCAAGGCTATACTCGCTTCGGCATCGGCCAAGAAGATGCTGGCCGAAGAGCTGAGACAGAGGGAGCACAAGCTCGCGAAAATCAAAAATGATGCTCTCGAACTGGCTAAGAAACTCGAAGGCGTCACGTTCTCGATTGCGACCAAGGTGAGCCAGACAGGCACGATTTTCGGTTCGGTCAATAATATCCAGATCGCCGACAAACTGTCTGAGAAGGGCTTTGATATTGACCGCAAGTCAATTTCGCTCAAGGAGACCATCAAGTCTGTGGGCAACTATGTCGCTGTCGTGAGACTGCACAAAGAGGTGTCGGTAGAGATACCCTTTGAAGTGGTGGCTGAAGAAGAGAAGTAAATGCGCCATTGCCGCCGGCAATGTGCCGACAGATAACGAAGGCCGAGGCATAACAGCCCGGCCTTCGTTTTTTGTCAGAGGATGGACATTTATGCAATAAATAGATATTTTTGCAGTACAAACGACCGTGACATGATTATCAAGGCTATCAACATACTCAATTATAAGAACATCAGCCATGCCGAACTGACATTTTCGCCCGGGCTCAACTGCCTTTTCGGCCTTAACGGGATGGGCAAGACCAACCTGCTCGATGCCATCTATTATCTGTCATTCTGCAAGAGTGCTTCGAATCACATCGATAGCCAGAACATAAAGCATGATGCAGAATATTTCATGATTGACGGCACTTATGATGACGGGCAGGGTACAGAGATGACTGTCTATTGCGGGATGAAGAAGCGGCACAAGAAGGTGTTCAAAAAGAACGGCAAGGAATATCGCAAATTCTCTGACCACATCGGCCAGGTCCCGCTGGTGATGGTCTCGCCGGTCGATGGCGGGATAATTTCGGGCGGGAGCGAAGAGCGGCGGCGCTTCATGGATATGGTGATATCGCAGCACGACAAGGAATATCTCAATGCCATCATCCGCTATGAGCGGGCTTTGATGCAGCGCAACGCGATGCTCAAGGCCGACAGTCAGGCGCCGGATGCCGACTATGAGGTGTGGGAAGAGATGATGGACATCTATGGCAAGGTGGTCTGCGGCAAACGGCAGAAATTCATCGCCGAATTCAAAAGCTATTTCAGCGAGCTGTACCACTACATTTCGTCGGGCAACGAAGATGTGTCGCTGCAATACACCTCACATTGTCTCGACGCCGACCTCAAGTCACTGCTTGCCGCCAACCGCGAGCGTGACCGCATAATAGGCTTCACGACCAAAGGCATACATCGTGACGACATCGAGATGGCTCTCGGCGGCTATCCCGTCAGGCGTGAAGGGTCGCAAGGACAGAACAAGACTTTCGCCATAGCCCTCAAACTCGCACAATTCACCTATCTCGACAAAAAGGACGGTACCAAGCCGTTGCTGTTGCTGGATGACATCTTCGACAGACTTGACGGCAAAAGGGTCGAAAAGATCATAAGGCTTGTGTCGGGTGATGGATTCGGCCAGATATTTATTACCGATACTGACAAGGCACGGTTTGACGGCATCCTTGCGCAGGTCTCTGCGGACTATAAGATATTCGAGGTGTGTGATGGTGTGATAACAGACGATTGACCGGAGAGGATAAGATTATGGCAAAAGATGTCCCGCTGATAAAAGAATTGCTCCTCAGATATCTGAGAGACGAGGGTCTTGAGACCCCGCTCAATGAACACCGTCTGATAGGCAAGTGGCCTGAAGTGGTGGGCAATGTCATAGCACAGCGTACGGGGCGGATGGAGATTGCCAACCGTGTCCTCTATGTGCAGATTCTCTCGGCATCGCTTCGCAATTCGTTGATGTACAACCGTCGGGTGCTGGTCGAGCGGCTTAACGGTGCTGTCGGCGCTACGGTCATCGATGACATAGTGTTCAGATGACGGTGCTGCATCCTTGCTCTTCCACGTTCTTGTCCTTTTTTGCATAGGAGTCGTCTTATGACTCATCTGCGCCGGTTTCGTGCCGGTCATGCCGGGTCGCTGATAACAGAAGAGGCGCGTAGCCATTATGGTTACGCGCCTCTGTGTCTGACGTATGGTGACGTCGTGTGATTAGTCTACCTCTTGGTCTGCCTCATATCCGCCCAGTTCGCGCAGCTTGTTTTTGAGCATTGCAAATTGTTCTGAGAGGTCGTGTACGGGCTTGTGCTCGAAGTCGTGCATCGGGCTCTTCAGATAGAATGAGAGCCATGTCTGTATGCCCGACATCCCGGCACGCTTTGCCAAGTCAGAGAATAGCACGAGATCGAGGAGCAACGGTGCAGCCAGAATCGAGTCCTTGCAGAGGAAATCGACTTTGATTTGCATCGGATAGCCCATCCATCCGAATATGTCGAGGTTGTCCCATCCCTCTTTGTCATCATTGCGCGGCGGGTAGTAGTTGATTCTCACCTTGTGATAGATGTCTTTGTAGAGTTCCGGATATTCTTCGCCGTCGAGTATCGTCTCGATGACAGAGAGTTTCGACACTTCCTTGGTCTTGAAATTGTCGGGATCATCGAGCACTTCGCCGTCGCGGTTGCCGAGTATGTTGGTCGAGAACCATCCTCTCAGACCCAACATCCTTGTCTTCAGGGCCGGTGCGAGGACTGTCTTCATCATTGTCTGGCCTGTCTTGAAGTCTTTGCCTGCGATGGGCACGTTCATTTTTTCTGAGAATTCCCACATCGCGGGTATATCAAGGCAGAGGTTGGGTGCACCCATTATGAACGGGCAACCTTCGGCAATGGCCGCATAGGCGTAGCACATGCTCGGTGAGATTACTTGCCTGTTGTCCTCTTTCATTGCCTTTTCGAGTGAAGCAAGTGATTTGTGCTCATCTGACATCGGGATGTAAATCTCTGTCGATGCAGCCCATATTACTACGATGCGGTCGCATTGGTTTTCAGCTTTGAAATTGCGTATGTCTGCCCTCACTTGTTCCATCAATTCCCAGCGGTTGTTGCCTTCCTTGATGTTAGTGCCGTTGAGTCTCTTTACGAAGTTATGGTCAAAGACAGCTTTCATCGGTTTGATTTTTACCAATTCATCTTTGACCGGATCTATATCTTTTTGCTTCAAGACTTCAGCATGGAGTGCGGACTCATAAGCGTTGTCGGGGAAAATATCCCATGCACCGAATACGATGTCGTCGAGCGAAGCCAATGACACGACATCCTTGATTTTTTTATATTGCTTTTCTGAGCCTTTTCCTACTCTTATCTTGGCTAATTGGGAAAGAGAGCCTATTGGTTCTGCCAATCCTTTTCTTGCCATCAGAGTACCGACCATGAATGTGGAGGTGACAGCCCCCAATCCTACGCAAATAATACCCAACTTTCCATTAGCTGGTTTTACGTTAGTTCTTTCCATGACTAATTCTATTATTTATTATATTTATACGTTTTATTTGACAAATAATAAACTTTCGCCAAAGATACAGTTTTATTCTTTTCTATGTTCCACGGTGGGATGATTTATTGTTTTAATGTTACAAATCGAACATTAAATCATACCTATGGATAAAACGGGCTTGTCTATTGCATGGTCGCGCCTTATTTGCGCTGTAAACTGATCACGTTGTTTGCACCTGATGTGAAGTTTGCAGTATCCGGATTCTCACGGACAAAGGACTCGATGTGGCGGATACGTTTTTCTTCCAGTATTTCATTTATGGCTATTAGGATGCCTGTCTCTTCGACGTCGCCGAAGCCATAGTTGATGGCTGTGCCAAACATTCTCATTGTCGGCGAAAGGCCCATATAAGCATTGACCAGTGGTGGTATGTTATAGCCGAGTTTCCTTATCTCGGAGTGCAGGATTTTATAGTCTTCCTTGAATGTCGTGCCGTTGAACAGCTGTTTGAGTGATTCGGGGTCGGTCTCTATGTGCAACGGTCTGATAGGCGTGATGAGGTTGTCCTTGTCGGCAAAATGCTTCTGCAGGAAATAGAGTATCATGTCGCGGCCGCGGCGGTGGTAGTTGGGGTACATTGTGACCTTGCCGAAGAAGTATTTGGCTTGTGGCATCACTACTGTCAATGCTCCGAGGCCGTCCCACAGATTGTCGAGGGCAAAAAGGCTCTTGTTGCCCATGCGTGTGGACTGGTATTCCAAGGCGACAAACGAGCGGCCCAATTCTATGGTCTGCGGCAGGTAGTCGTCTATGAATGTTTTTGAAAAATTGAAGAGGTGCGATGTCGCGATGATTGGCTGCCCATGGTCGTCGAATTTGACATCTGTGCCTAATATATATCGGTATCCTCCTATGATTTTGTCTTTGTCCGGATCCCACACTATCAATTGCCGGCACGGGTTTGGCATGGTGTCGAATTCATCTATGTCAAGGCCCTTGCCTGTGCCTCCGCCTGCTGTGCGGAATGCTTCTTCGCGCAGGCGGCCGATCTCGCGCATTACATTCGGTGCGTTGTGAGCGGTGATGATGTATATTTCATTGTTGCTTTTGTTTGTTATTCTGAGCTTTTTGTCGTCAGTCAGTTCTGACTTGAGCAGTTTGATGTCTACCGGACTGATGATATCTTCCATTTATTTCCCTATTTTAGTCCATAGACGATTTCGCGCACATAGTCGCACCACTGCCGTGTGTTGCGTGATTTGTCGAAAGTCGTATATGGTATTGGTTTGCCAATAGTCATGTGGTAAGTTTTGCCTCTGTTCTTGAAGAGTTCGTCGGCGAGGTATAGCATCGCGATGTTGAATTTGATGCCGAGTGCCTTGCGTACTTTGTCTATGTTGTAGAAGAAGTTGGAGTTATGGCCGTCGAAGTGTATCGGCACGATGTTGCGCCGGTATTGTATGCTCTTGACGAGGAATGTCTTCTTCCATTGCGGGTCGGTGATTTGTCCGTTGATGCGCCGCGAGCACAGGCCTGCCGGAAACATGATCAGCTGTTGGTCTGATGCGAAGCCCGATTCGACCATCTGTGGGAAGTTCCTCGACTGGTTGCCGGTCTTATTGACCGGTATGCAGAGCGGTGCGAGGCCGGGCAGGTTCATGAGCAGGTCATTGACGAGATATTTTATGTTGCCGTCATATTTGTGGCCGAGTACCGAGCCTATTGCCACGCCGTCGAGTCCTCCGAGCGGGTGGTTGGAGACGAATGTGTTAAGCCCGGTGTCTGGCAGGTTCTCGCGGCCTCTGACCTCGAGATGTGTGTCGAGGAAGCTCAGTACATAGTCGAGGAAGTCCACTCCCTCCTTGCCTTTGGCGTAATCATTCAGGAAATAATTGACTTCATCCTGATGGATAATCCTCTTGAGATAAGAGATTACGAAGCGCGGCACATATTTGTATTTGTCCGGTGCCTTGCTTTTCAGTATGTTCTCTACATCGACAGTCAGATTATCTTTCTGCATCGTTTACTGTACTTACCGGCTGCAAATGTAATTTAACTTTCAATATGATAAAAGAATTATGGGACAAAATGCGGGAAGTCGGGGACAAAAATGCCTGCCCCGGTTTGCCATTGGCTCAAATATTGATTTAATTTGCGCCGTGCAAGCCTTGCATGGGTAAGCTGCATTGAGACATGTCTAAGATAGCAACCTGCCTGTTGATACTTCTGATGGCCGCTTGTGTCGCCGTGGCGCAGCCTAAGCGGCAGGTGCGTGCCGTGTGGCTTACTACGGCCTATGGCCTCGACTGGCCTCAGTCGCCGGCAGGCCAGAAGGCGCAGCTCGACAAAATCCTTGACACGCTGTCTGATCTCAATGTCAATGTCGTGATGTTCCAGTGCCGCATACGCGGCGACGTGGTTTATCGCTCGGCCTACGAGCCGCTCAAC
>DWUP01000031.1 GCA_020012075.1 Candidatus Avibacteroides avistercoris | reverse complement strand
GCTTGTTGGCCGGGGCTTCTTCTGATATGTAAAAGGGTGGAAGTAATTCTCCAATCAATGTAGTAATCAACCGTAGGTCTCGACCAGCATCTTTATGAATTGGGGGTCATTGAATCTGATTGTCCCGTCATTGTGTGTGTTGAGTGATGCTATCTGTGCCATCTCATCGTCGGTCAGGCGGAAATCGAAGATATTGAAGTTTTCCCTCATTCTCTCGATGCGTGTGCTTTTGGGTATAGCCACTATGCCTCTCTGTGTGAGCCAGCGCAGGGCGACCTGAGCCGGTGTCTTTCCATGTTTGCCACCGATCTGTTGCAAGAGCGGGTTGGTGAATATGGCATCTGCTCCCTGACCGCCGAGCGGCCCCCATGCAGTCATGCGTGTGCCATATTGGTCGAGATATTGCTGTATGCCGTTTTGTTGGACCATGACGTTGCATTGCAGTTGGTTCATTGCAGGCTTGACGTCCACATGCATGGCGAAATCGACGAAACGTCCGGCCTGAAAGTTTGAAACGCCGATGGCCCGGACTTTTCCATCCCTCAAGGCATTTTCCATCGCTCTCCATGATCCATAAATATCTCCGTAGGCTTGATGGATGAGCAGCAGGTCTATATAGTCTGTGTGCAGTTTTCTGAGCGATTCGTCGATACTCCGTGCGGCTTTGGCCTCGCCGGCATTAGAAATCCATACTTTGGTGGTGATGAACAGTTCGTTTCTGTCGATGCCGCTCTTGCTTATTGCCTGTCCGACGCCCTCTTCGTTATAATAGGCTTGTGCAGTGTCGATGTGTCTGTAGCCCACCTCAAGGGCTTCGCTCACGCAGCGTTCGCATTGGTCTGGTGAGACGAGGAAGACGCCATAGCCCAGCAATGGCACTTCGACACCGTTGTTCAGTCTGATATATTCCATTGTGTTATGCTTTTGTGTTGTTATGATTCGTCAATCGTGTATCTTGTATGTACCTATGCCTCTGACCGTGCCGAGGTCCATGTCATCATAGATCGGGCTGCGGCCTGTGTCCAAACTGCCTATTTCATCCATCTCGCGGTCGGTCAGGGTGAAGTCAAAGATATTGATATTTTCGGCCATGCGTTCCTTGTGTACAGATTTGGGGATGACCGCCACGCCGCGCTGGTTGAGCCAGCGCAGGATGACTTGTCCCACTGTTTTGCCGTGTCGGTCGCCGATGGCTTTGAGCAGCGGATTGGTGAATATTGCGTTTTGCCCCTCGGCGAACGGTGCCCATGCCTGATGTGCAATGCCTTCGTGCCTGAGGAAATCGTTGGCGGCCCGTTGCTGGAAGAACGGATGGGTCTCAAGCTGATTGACTGCGGGCTTCACCTCATTGTGCAGGAAGAGGTCTTGCAGCCTCTCACTTGAGAAACTTGTCACCCCGATAGCCCGGATGCGCCCCTCATGATAGAGCCTTTCGGTTGCCCGCCATGCTGCATAATAGTTGCCATAGGGCTTGTGCAAGAGGTATAGGTCCAGATAGTCAAGCCCGAGTCGGCGCATAGAGAGGTCGAATGCGCGCAAGGCATCGTCGTATTCGTAGTCTTGTACCCACAGTTTGGTAGTGACGAACAGTTCTTCGCGGCGCAGCCCGCTGTGGCGGATGGCGTTGCCTACTTGCTCCTCGTTGAAGTATGAAGCCGCAGTGTCAATCAGTCTGTAGCCCGTCTCGAGGGCATCGCTTACCACACGTTCGGTCTCTGAGGCCGGCACTTGATAGACGCCGAAGCCCATGGCCGGCATCACTACTCCGTTGTTCAGTGTGACAGATTTCATGTCGTTGGTCTCCTTTCTTTAGTACTGTTGCAAAAATACTTCTGTCTGCGACGGGCGGATGCCAAAAATGGCGGCTATACTTTCACTTTTTGCGCGCCGGCGGCTCAAGGTGTGACGGCCACCTTGATGACGCCGTCGAGATGCCCCTCGAAGATGCGGTATGCTTCGTCGATGTCGCCGAGGCTGAATCTGTGTGTGATGAGCGGTGTAGTGTCGAGCCGGCCCTGTGCGATGAGGCCGAGGATGGTGTCGCAGTCGCATCCGTCCACTCCGCCCGTCTTGAACGTGAGATTCTTGCCATACATCTCGGGCAGGGGCAGCACTTGCGCGTTGTCATAGAGTGCGACTACCGTGACTATTGCATTGGGGCGTGCGCATTGCCATGCCATGCGGAATGAGTCATCGGTCCCGGCCACCTCGATGACACGATCTGCACCGCCGTGGCGGCTGTTGTCGTGCACAAATCTCAGGCATTCGCCGGGTGACGTCACCTGCACGTCGGGGTAGTGCTCTCTGACAAATTGCCTGCGCTCCTCTGACAGTTCGCAGACGATGATGTTGCGCGGTTGCCACAGACGTGCGCAGAGGAGTGTGCACAGGCCGGTAGGTCCCGCCCCGATGATGAGGACTGTGTCGTCGTGTCCTATTTCGCTGATGCGGGCAGCCCAATAGCCGGTGGCCAATACGTCGCCGACCAGCAGAGCCTGCTCGTCGCTCACGCCTGCGGGAATCAGGTTGAGTCCGTTGTCTGCATACGGCACTCGTACCCGCTCGGCTTGGCCTCCGTCGATGCGGCATCCCAGTGCCCATCCCCCGTCGTGGTCCGTACAGTTGTTCACATAGCCGTGGCGGCAGAAGAAACATTCGCCGCAGAATGTCTCTACATTGACTGTCACGCGGTCGCTCGGCCGCACTTTCCGCACATTGGCTCCTGTCTCTTCGACTACACCGACCATCTCATGTCCCACAGTGATACCGGGAATGGCACGTGGGACACTGCCGTGCTTGATGTGCAGGTCGCTGGTGCAGATGCTGCCCAGC
>DWUP01000030.1 GCA_020012075.1 Candidatus Avibacteroides avistercoris | reverse complement strand
ATATGGCATCTATCATCCGTCAGGCGAGACGCTCGGCGGCCTTGCCAGCTTCACAAGCCACGGTCCCACTGCCGACGGCAGGTTGAAGCCGGAGATATGCGCCCCGTCCACCTACATAGCCTCGTCGCTCTCTGTCTATGACTCAGGCTCGCCAAGGGCACTCAGCGTCACATGGAACGGCACCCGCTATTACTATGGCTACAAGCAGGGTACATCGATGGCAGCTCCTTTCGTGACCGGCACGCTCGCAGCATGGCTTCAGGCATGGCCCGAGATGACACCCGAGGATGCCAAATCAATCATGCAACAGACTGCCATCAACGATGACTTCACCGGTGACATCCGCACAGACGGCGACTACTCGTGGGGATATGGCAAGCTGGATGCTTACGAAGGGGTGAAAGAGTGCCTGCGCCGCGCCTCGGGCATAGACGGCATCGGCAACGACGGCAGCATGCCGGTCGTGATAATCAACGATGGCGGCAGCACATCACTGCTCTTCGCAGCCGACCTCAGGGATGTCAATGTCAGCCTCATCTCAATGGACGGGAGGACAATGACAAGCGGACACCTCGACCGGGCCGCAGCCGGCACACAGATGCCACTGGCGACAGAAGCATGCAGTCCCGGCATATATGTCCTGACGGTCATCTCTGACGGCTCACAGCCCGTGACTGAAAAAATAATAATTAACTGAGAATATAAAACCGAAACAGAATGAAAAGCCTTATAATATTGGCAGCAGCCACCCTTGTGGCTGCCGCCGCCAATGCACAAGCCACCACCCCGCCGTCGATCACCGAGCTGGAGGGAGACTACATCATCATCAACAACAGGACTTATGAAGAGGTGCCGGCAGTCTACAATATGCGCCCGATGACCATAACGGCCGACGGCGACTCGCTCGTCATTTCAAACATGTACATGACAGGATGCCTCGACATCAAGGCGGGATATGACGAGACGACGGGCGACATCACCTTCCCATCCGGGAAACTCATATTCCAGGTCGGAGATTTCGTCTACTACCTCTATCAATGGAATGATGACCAAGAGGCCGTCAATCCCCGTCCGTTCACCTACCGCTACACGGGCGACGGCGAATGGAGCACAGACGCGACACTGATGCTCATGGCCGGTTATGCCGGCAGCGAAGAGCTGCAGCCGGGCTACTTCGCGCAAGGCTCGCAGATCATCAGTGCCAATGCGACGTCGAGCAATGTCTCGTATGCCGCCAGCGGACTCGACCGCTATGACGAGTCGCGCCCGAGCCTCGTGAGGATAGACGACACGGTCATCACCATCTACAATTTCCTCCAGACAGACCAATACGGCTATGGATGCATGATGCAGGGCGTGATCGACAACACCGGGACCTATGCCATCTTCGTGCCATCCACCGTGGGACAGGCCAACGACTTGACCTACCGCATACTCGCCGGATGCACGCTCAACGCCGACGGCAACCTCCCCACAGGCCTCAGCTCGGCCATGGGGCATGACGGATATACACATGCCACAATAGACCTCGACGAGGGGACGATCGTCTTCGACCCGATGGCCATCTGGGCCGGCGACTATGACGACACCACCGGCAGCCTGACAATCAACTCCAATCTCGTCTATGAGACCGTAGCATCATCGTCAGTCACCTTTGACCCCGACAGGGCATATACGTCGTCTGTCACCACTACGACGGCCGACACAGGCGGCACTGCCGAAGTCGAGCGTGTGGACTACTATCGCATCGACGGCACACTCACCGCGCAGCCGCGCGAGGGCGAACTGGTGATCCGCCGCACACTCTACAAAGACGGCACGGTGACGAGCGACAAGATGTTCTGGCACTGACCGCACACTACCCGCACACCGAGCCCCCGGCCATGATGAGGCATCACTCACGGCCGGGGGCTTTTGTCATGCCACGACGGGAGCGCCGGCCCGGGCTGTGTCAATCCGTGACACACGCAGACAGCTTCTGACCAATGGCAAAAAACACCGTATGCTGTCGGCCACAGGGTCAGACCCTGCGGCCGACAGGGTCGTATGCCAAACGATTGGCATCAGATGCCATCGCACTGCCAGAAGGAGCGGCCCTGACAAACAGCGCGGGCATCCTGAGACCGGGACGCCCGCGCACATCTTAGCAAACGGGATTCACGCCATCAACGCATGACCTTGAAGACCGCGTCGCCTACTTTGACCACATAGACACCTGCACGCGGCAATTCCATGGTGAGATGTGTGCCGGCCTGCCGCGCCGAATAGATGCAGACACCGTCAGCGCCATGCACAGACACAGCCTCGGCCATCGGATTGTCCACGGTGAGGACACCGTCTGTGACGTATGCCGCACGGCCGTCAGCCGAGTGCCCGTCCACGCCACCCGGGACATCGACCACCATGAAGTCTGAATAATCGCCTGCCACCATCACATTGCCCTCGTCATCGAGCAGGAGGGCGGCGGCACAATAGGCAAACATATCGCCGTCATTGACCGTGGCAATCGGCACGTAGGTCGAAGTGCCGGTGGTCTCGGTGTAGTAGTAAGGCACTTCGACCACTTCGCCTGCACTGAGGTCCAGCCAGATGCTCAAGTCGTCGAAGAACAGATTGCCCGACCCCGTGTCACCATATATAGAGATATAACAATAGTCCGTAGCGCCCTCGAGCGTGCATGACAGCCGGGTGAAGTCAGGCCCGACCGCCATTTGCTCGCTGTCGAGCAGCACCTCGTTGCCACCATCATAGCCGACCAGCTGCACCGTGAGCGATGAGATGTCTGTGCCCATCACCGTCATGTCCACATTGACACGGCCACCGCCGGCGGACAAGTCGAGCTGTGGAGACATCAATATGCCATAGTAGCCGAAGTCTGAATAGAGGTTGGTCACACCCAAGACACCGTCGGCGAACAATGGCATCTCGACATACCAGTCGGCACGGTCCAGATATTCGTCGAGGTAGGTGTACATATAGTCCATCGACGGATTGTCCAGCGTACCGCCACTGATGCCCGCAAAGTCGGTGTCAAGGATGTAAAACCTCTCGGCAGCCGTAGCCACGTGCGCCAGATAGGTATAGAATGAATAATAGTTGGCATTCTCGACCGCCTCCCAGTTGGCCGTGAAGCCTGTCCCGGTGACATCGGTGGCAGGGAGCATCATGGGGATGCCAAGCGCATCGGCGGTGAGAGCCACCTCGACAGGAGCCGACTCGGATGATTCAATGTCAGAATTCTTTGCTATGACGGTGTAATAATATGTCTGTGACGGGTCAAGTCCCTCGACACGGCATGACGTGCCGGTCACTTCCTGACGCTCGATGAAATAGTCGCGCTCCTCGGACTCGGCAAGGCCTATGGTGAGGTCATCGATGGCGACGTTGCCCACATCCTTTGAATAGGTCAGCCTGAATTGCCGTATGCCCGATGTGATGCCGCTGAGATTGACGAAACCTCCCTCGGCAGCCATTTGTTCGTGCGTCAATTCTGCCACGTCCATCCAGCTCCCGTCATAGAATGCCGATACGACAATCTTGCTTTCGCCGCTCGCCCCCTGCGGTTTCACCCAGAACATCAGCGATGTGATGTCTGCCGGCATATTGACGGTCTGCACATAGTCGCCCGACGCGTCAAATGCCAGAGACACCCCGGGCGAATAGTAATTGCCGCTGGTCGTATAGATTTCGCGGCTTGTGCCGTTGGTCGAGACGTCATACTCGAAGTATTCAGAGTTTGTCGATTGGGCATCATCGATGAACTTGCCGTCGCTCGCGGGCACTATGCCGTCGAATGTCTCGACCACCTCAGATGGCAGACTGCTGTCAAGAGTGAAGACGTTCAGCAGATAGGATGTCGCACCCCCTACCTCACTCCATGAAGCCGTGAATGACGAGCCGTCATAATCATCCGGCTCATAGGCTACCGGCGTGCTCAGTCCTTCCTCCTGCAGAATACGTATGTCATCAATGAAACAGAAGTTGTTATAAGTATAAAACTGAATCTGCGTCGCTGCCGAACAGCCGTCGAGCTGCACTTCATAGTCCTGCCAGCCGGCTGTCACGTCGATAAACATATAGTCACCTCCCGGCTCGCTGGTACTGCTCCACCCGATATACAAATAATCGGATGTCACGCCTTCGGCCAGATTCAACCTGAATGTCAGCCGGGCATTACCGCCGTCAGCCGACAAATCCATCGGCGGAGTATTCAGGAAGCCGGGATAGCCGTCAGAAGCAAGCCCCAGATAAGCTACCCCACCGGCTTGATATACTCCATCACCGAACCAACCCGGCTGCAATGTATATTCATCGGGGATTAGGTCAGCACCGTCCCCCGTCAGGGATGTGGCCTCAGGCTCACTCTCTGAGCCAAGGGTAAATTTGCTGAAATCTTCATAGAGCACTTCGACTTCATCGCCGGCCTGCGGAGCCTTCATGCCATGCGTCATCCCCAGCGGCACTACACTGACCGGGCTGAGCCCAAGACCTTGCCTCTCCACAGAGTGTAACCGCACTTGTTGCACCGCCGCACGGTCATGCGGACGCTGTCGCGGCAACTGCACATCCTGCGCCGACATAGCTACCGGCAGCAGCAGTGACAATAACGAGATAGTAGTTTTTTGTCTCATAAGCCATATATTTTAAATATCACAAACAATACCATATCCACAAAACAATAAACCACCACACCGCACCACGCGACACATAAACTTTCGAGCATAAAGGCCGCGCATCGTGACCAATATTGTTTCACCATTAAAAATCCACATTTTTTCACACATCACAAAGACATAACAAGACGATGAAACATATTTTTTGCGCAAATATGCCACCTACAACTACAAGAGGCTTGTCCACACCGCCCACCACAGGCGATGTTGCAATGCAGACATTGCAAATCCGCACTGCCAATACTGCCGCCCCACCGTCGTCACAATCCGAGCCGCGGCAACGACGTCAGAATTTTTAATACTCCTGTTATATTATATAAATTCTTTCCTAACTTTGTAAAAAGCAAATGCACGAATACTATGGAAGCAGACGGAAAGACCACAGCACAAATGCAGGACGAAGAAATAATCCAAAAGGGTTTCCAAGAGTTGCTGAATGATTATTTGGCAACCAAACACAGGAAGAAAGTGGAAATCATAACCAAAGCATTCGACTTCGCAAATCAAGCGCACAGAGGCGTCAAAAGGCTCTCGGGAGAACCGTATATCATGCATCCGATAGCTGTGGCAAAAATAGTCTGCAACGAAATAGGACTCGGCTCGACATCCATCTGCGCCGCACTGCTGCACGACGTAGTAGAAGACACAGAATACACTGTGGAAGACATTGAAAACCTCTTCGGGAAGAAGATCGCGCAGATTGTAGACGGGCTGACCAAGATTTCGGGCGTATATTTCAGCGACAAGGAGTCGGCACAGGCAGAGAACTTCAAGAAGCTGCTCCTCACTATGTCTGACGACATCAGAGTCATACTCATCAAAATAGCCGACAGACTGCACAACATGAGGACGCTCGGCGCACAAGCACAAAACAAAAGGTACAAGATAGCAGGCGAAACACTCTTCCTATACGCGCCACTGGCCAACAGACTCGGGCTGAACAAAATAAAACAAGAACTCGAAAACCTGAGTTTCAAATACGAACACCCGGAAGAATTCCAGAGTATCGTCGATAAGCTCAATGAGACAGCCACAGAACGCGACAAGGTCTTCGCCGAATTCAAAGCCCCGATCATCGAGCGCCTCGACAAGATGGGGCTGAAATATAACATCATCGCACGGGTCAAATCGCCCTATTCCATCTGGAACAAGATGCACACCAAGAAAATCCCGTTCGAAGAAATCTATGACATAATGGCCGTCAGGATAATCTTTGACCCTTTGACCCCAGAAGACGAGCTCAACGAGTGCTTTGACATCTATGTGGCAATATCAAAGATTTACAAGCCACACCCCGACAGACTGCGCGACTGGGTGAGCCATCCGAAGTCAAACGGCTATCAGGCACTGCATGTCACACTGATGGCACAAAACGGGCAATGGATCGAAGTGCAAATCCGCAGCCGGCGAATGAACGACATCGCCGAGCACGGCTTCACTGCACACTGGAAATATAAAGAAGGAGGAGGCTCGGAGGATGAAGGAGAATTGCACAAATGGCTTCAGACCATCAAGGAAATCCTCGATGACCCACAGCCCGACGCCATGGATTTCCTCGACACAATCAAGCTCAACCTCTATGCCAGCGAGATATTTGTCTTTACTCCAAAAGGAGAGATAAAGACCATACCGCAAGGAGCTACCGTCCTCGACTTCGCATTCATGCTGCACACCGAGGTCGGCATGAACTGCATCGGCGCAAAAGTCAATAGACGACTCGTGCCATTAAGCTATAAACTGCAAAGCGGGGATCAGGTCGAGATACTGACATCCAAGGCACAACGCATCAATTCGTCATGGCTGGAATTCGTGACAACAGCCAAGGCGAAAAACATCATCATGTCATTTGCCAAAAAAGAAAAAGCAGCAAACATAGCAGGAGGACAGAAAAAAGTCAATGAATTCTTTGTCAAGTCAGGCATCAAGCAGACTGACGCAAATATATCTAAACTATGCCAACTGCACCAACTCAGCACATGCGATGACCTGTACGAAGCCGTAGGGGCAAACAAAGTGATACTCGGCGATGAAGATAAGAACGAACTCAAGGAAAAGCAGAGCTGGATGAAGTATCTCACTTTTTCTTTCGTAGCCGGCAGCAAAGACAAAAAGGCCGATACACTCGCCCCCGAACCCATCGACAAGAAAAAGACGATGATGCTCACAAGCAACAAACTCAACAAGACATACACCATCAGTGACTGTTGCAAACCGATACCGGGTGACCCGGTCCTTGGCTTTATAGATGACAACGGCATCGTCCAGATACACAAGAGGCAATGCGAGGTAGCGATGCGTCTGAAGAGCAGTTTCGGCAACCGAATCATCGCCGCCGAATGGGATGTACACAAAGACATGCAATTCCCGGTCACACTCGAGATTTCGGGCATCGATGACATAGGTGTCCTGAACCGTATCACCGAAGTACTCTCCAAGCAGCTGAGCGTCAATCTTATCGGCATCAACATTGGCAGCAAAGGAGGCATATTCAAGGGCAAACTTGAGTTGATGGTACATGACTCTGAAGACATCAAAAACATAAGTGACGCACTCGAAAAGGTCAGCAACATAAAGTCGGTATTCCGTGATTAACCATACACAGCCGGCTGACAGACGTCAATCACAATAAGAAAGCCGGGCTTGGATGCACCTTGATTGCATTTCCAAGCCCGGTTTTCTTGTCTTTCCCTCTGAGGGGTGATGTCACTTAAGCCCCAACTTTGCAGCTATTTCGGCAGGGATAGAATTCTTGTTCACTACGATATTCATAGTCTTATACTTGACAAAAGCCTCTGAAGCATACCAGACGCCATCATATTTACCGGTGATACCCCATGAGTTTTTAACCATGTAATACTTTTTGCCTGTCTGGTCTTTGGCAATGCCGAATATTTGCATGCCGTGGTCATCTGTAGTATTCCAATCATCGTATGCACGTTGGCGCATCTCCTGTGTAACCTCGACCTCGGGAAGCGGGCGTGAAGTCAGTTCTTTGGAACGGTCTACCGGGCTCAATCCCAGCCAGCGAGCCATGTCAGAGCCTGTCAGTTCCGCCCCTTTCTCGACATCTGGCATCACACCAATACCGTCCCGGGTAAATCCGACTTCACTGACATCTGTTCCCCAAGCGATTGTGTAGCCCTGCTCGATTGCATAATCAAATACCTGCATCAGCTCGTCTATGGGCAGATTGTAGGACTGACTCCACCTCCAGTTGTCCTGTATCTCAAGTACAAATGGCTTATAGAAAGGATGATGGGTGTAAGAAGTCAGCGAGACGTAGTCAGCTGCATTCAGTCCCGTAGACTCATAAAACGACTGTGGTGTATATGTGCGTCCCTGATATGTGAATGTCTCGGGTCTCACGCCAAGATATGCATCATAAATGCCAATGAGGCCGGCGCGCCAGAGCGGTTGCCCGTCGGAGTCAAGCTGCAATGACTTGAGGTTGCTGTCGGCGATGGCATTGACATAAGCCCCCGTGACGAGTGACAATTCTGTGTGATTGGACAGAGTGTCTCCATACATCACGCCGGGTCTCATCTCAGCTTCAGGCACCAGGCCGTAGTGTTCCATGCCATATATTACGTCATAGAATGAGCCACCCTCTGAAAAAGACACGTCACCATGAGTGCGTATCACCGTAGTGGCACGGTCAAGATAAGTGTTGTAGACGGTGTACATCTCCGAAAAATCATACTCACCCTTGCCCATCCTCAACAATTCGGACTCAAGGAATGCAAATGTCGAATAGCACCAACAAGTCCCGGCGCGGCTTTGATTCTTGATTGAAGTGATTGGGTTGGCTTTCACTGTGGTGAACACGAAACCTTCTTCGTTCTTCGGTTCAGACTTTTTCTTGGCTGCCATGCTGAGACTGAACAGTCCCAATGCGGCAAACATCAATGCTCTACTGATGATCATGTCTAATTCTCTTGTTTGTTCGGTTAATAATGTATTGGCAAATATAGTGAAACGTCAATGCCTACACGCAACATTGCCGTCATTTTATTGCATTGTTTCTGTCATAATCATGAGAAAATGCTAATCAATCAGCCTATACAGGCAGGCGGCGCAACGTCAATGACCGGATGACAAATAAAAGGCGCGGCATTGAGCCGCGCCTTTTACAATAACATATCCATCGATGTGTGAGGTCATCTCTTACCCCGCTTCTTACGTTTTTTCCACGAATTGTCATCATAGAAAGGCGTGTCATCGTCGAAGAACTGGCGGAAGTCATCGTTCTCCTGCTGTTTGTTGTCACGCCGGCGTTCCTTAGGCTGACTGCGCCGGCGGCCCGGTCTGGCGTCACGTGAGGCTTCGCCTGAATCGGCCATCTCGACATTGACAGGACGGCCGTTGTAGGTCAGGTTTGCCAGCGATTTGACAACGGTGGATGCATCACGCTCGCGCACCTCAAAGAATGAGAAGTTCTGCATCAGGTCGATGCGTCCCACGTCAATGCGGCGGTCAATGTTGTGATTGAGCATATCTATGATCAGTGCCGGCGAAATGCCATCCTTCTTGCCAAGATTGACGAACAGGCGCGAATATCCCGGCTCGGCTCCACGCGAGCGGCTTTCACCGCGCTTGCCGCGGCCTTTGTCACCCTCGGCATTGCGTTCTTTCTTGCCTGCCCTGCCCTGTTCCGGCACTTCTATCTCGCGGGCACTGCTGTAGTACTCGAGGAAATGGTTGAACTCCAGCGACACGACACGCTTGATGAGGTCCTCTTTGTCCAGCCAGTCGAGCTTGCGGTATATCTCGGGCAGGTAGGTGGATATTTCCTCTTCATTGACCTGTACCTTTTCTATTTCGTCCATCACTTTGAGGAGCTGCTTCTCGCATATTTCCTTTCCGGTGGGGATTTTGCCTGCGACGAACTGTTTGCCGATGACTTTCTCTATTGCGCGCATTTTGCCTTTCTCGCGCATATTGATGATTGATATCGATGTGCCTGTCTTGCCTGCACGTCCGGTGCGTCCGCTGCGGTGAGTGTATGACTCTATGTCATCGGGCAGGCCATAGTTGATGACGTGCGTCAGGTCATCTACATCCAGCCCGCGCGCGGCCACGTCTGTGGCGACAAGTATCTGAAGGCGGCGCTGACGGAACTTGCCCATCACGAAGTCGCGTTGTGCCTGCGACAGGTCACCGTGGAGGGCGTCTGCGCTATATCCGTCACCTATGAGTTTGTCGGCCACTTCCTGCGTCTCGGCACGTGTGCGGCAGAACACTATGGCATATATGTCGGGATAGTAGTCGGCGACACGCTTCAAGGCAAGGTATTTGTCCTTGGCATGGACCATGTAGTAGACGTGATTGACGCTCTTTGCTCCTTCGTTTTTATTGCCTATCACTATTTCCTTGGGGTCATGCAGATAGTTTTTTGCTATCTTGGCTATGGCCGGCGACATTGTGGCCGAGAACATCAGCGTAGTCCTGTCTTGCGGGACCCGCTCGAGGATGGAATTGATGCTGTCGGTGAATCCCATGTCGAGCATCTCATCGGCCTCATCCATGACCACTTTCCTGACGGTATCGAGGCTGACCACCTTGCGGTCCATCAAGTCGATCAGACGTCCCGGGGTGGCGACTATGATATGTACGCCGCGCTTGAAATTACGGATTTGGTTTTCTATTGATGTGCCGCCGTACATGGGCAGGACACTTAGTTCGGGGATATATTTGGAGTAATCCTTCAAGTCATTGGCTATCTGTAGGCACAATTCGCGCGTGGGACTGAGTATCAGGGCTTGCGGCTTGCGCAGAGTCAGGTCTATCTTCTGTATCAGAGGCAACCCGAACGATGCCGTCTTGCCCGTCCCTGTCTGGGCCAAGGCAACCACATCGCTGAACTCATCACTCAAAAGGTAAGGGATAACGGCCTCTTGCACCGGCATTGGCGATTCGTAGCCCATCTCCTTTATAGCTTTGAGCAGGTCGGCAGAAACGCCCAGTTCTTCAAATGTCTTCATCTAAATATTATATGATTCGTCTGCAAAGATACGACATTAGAGTGAAACATTCTGACATTGTGATAATCATAATCAAATATAATGCCTCGCATGCCATCTCCACAATCATCAGGACATGCCGTGACACGTCTTGTGCCATGATGCGGCGGGGTACAGGAATCGGGGGAGAGACATGCACCCGGATAGCGTGCGGTGTCCTCCCCCGACCTGACTTGTGCCTATGTCACGGCTTTTGGCATACGA
>DWUP01000029.1 GCA_020012075.1 Candidatus Avibacteroides avistercoris | reverse complement strand
TCTATGCTCAATGCCGTGAAGCAATCTCTGTTTAAAGCTATTTCGACCATCGTACCGGGATTGTAACCAAGCACGTCATACATCAAAGTCTGTCCGTCGAAACTGCTGCGGTTAATCATCATCTGGGGCGCACCCTTCATCATGAAGTAGCTCGAATATGCGATGCTGTTCTCGTTGGAATAATAGTCATAGTATTTGCCACGATAGACATGGTGTGCGACAATCACTGTGCTCGTATCTACGTTGCTTTGTTTCAGATAAGTATCTATATGGTCAGAAGCCTCGGCACAGTATGCACATTCCATGCCGGTGAACTCTTCGAGCAATGCCTTGCGGGCTACCGGTGTGGTATATATGAGGATGCTTTCTGTCAGGCTGTTGTTATCGGCATTTGAGTCGCCTTCTGTCTCCACTCTGACAGTGATGTCGTGTGTCGCTATGTCTGGCTCATCTATGTTTATCACCGTACTTACTGTGTCTGTGGCATTGGCCGCGATGGTCCTGTCGCTGAGTGGCACTGCAACTTCCTCGCCACCATCGATGCTGTAATACAGGTTGTAGCCGTCAATAGGGGTGTTGCCCATGTTCCTGACAATCGACTGCATGGTGAAATCCCTCCTTGTCATTGCCGACGTAGGCATGATGATGTCGAGCATGCTTATGTCGGTGCCTATCGAAGCATTGCCGCTCATCAGCAGTTGCAAGCCGAGTGCGCCGAATTCGGCAAGGTCGGTATTGTTCCATCCACGGTTGTCTATGTTCGACCAGCAGGCATTTGGATTCATTGTCACTCTGTCGAAGTAAGCCATTGATACGTTGAGAGAGTTGAAGAAGTGGTAGCGATAGCCCACATAGAATGCTTCACCCGTGATTTCAAACGGCTCGTCAAATTCTACATTGTTCCATCCCACGGTCTGCAACCTCTGGTTTTGCAGGCTGTAGGCAGTATCCCCCTCGAGGTCATACATGATGAAGAAGCTGACATCACGGCGATATCTGTTGTTGAACGCCACACGCAGTCCGTCTATGGTGTTGCCCTTGAGTTGCTGGGCAGTGTTTTCAGGAATATAGATGGCGAGTGCCACTTCCACACCTTCGGAAGAAATATTTGTCGGGGATATGCCTTGACATTCGTCAATACAATAGCCGAACACATTTTCATTAGCCATAGGAGTCGTTAGGTCAAGTGGAGCATCGACTTTCATATCGACTTGGGCATTGACAGTCAGCAAGCCGCAGAGGGCCATCATTGTTGTAAGGTAGATTTTCTTCATATATATCTGATAAAAACGTTTATGCTTATTACTGAATGGCAAATATATAATTTTTATAAAATTACAAGCCATCCGGCAGCGGTGTATTTTCTATTAAATATGATATTACGCATGGCAGGGCGGTATATCGCACGCTTTGCCTGCCGATATTGCAAATGGCATGTTGCAATGCCGCGCGGGATTGGCAAAAATTCAGGATGCTGCTTCGCCGATGGCGGCGAGTTTGTTGTATATGTCCCAGATGACTATCCCGGCCGTGACCGACACATTGAGCGAATGCTTGGTGCCATGCTGCGGTATCTCGATACATCCGTCACATTCGTCCACCACGTCCTGACGCACGCCTTTGACTTCATTGCCGAGGACCACGGCATAATGCCGCCCCTTGCACGGGACGAAATCGCCGAGCATGGTGCTCGCCTCGACCTGTTCGACCGCCAGCACCGTCCACCCTTGTGCCTTGAGACGGCGCACGGCGTCGAGCGTATCGGCTTCGTAGGTCCAGTCCACCGAGTCTTCCGCACCGAGGGCGGTCTTGTGGATCTCGGGCTGTGGAGGGACGGCAGTTATCCCGCACAGCACTACCCCGCCGACTCTGAATGCATCACATGTGCGGAATACCGACCCTACATTGTGCAGACTGCGCACATTGTCAAGGACTACCACGAGTGGGGTCTTGTCAGACGCCTTATATTCATCCACACTCAGACGGTGCAGGTCTGTCACATTCAATTTTCTCATCTGTGCTTGCTTCCATTGTTTAATGATGCGGCAAAGTTATCCAATTTACAATGAGCGGCGCACCATGCGGGCAACAAATGCCAGCAACGCGCGCCACGCCGGCCACACATTGTGAAAACAGTGTTGATAACATGATGAAAACGTAGAAAAGTGTGGTGAAACAATTTCAAACTTTGCATTTGCACGGCAGGAATATTGCTGTATACAGGCACCGGCATGAGACGTCCAAATATTTTCTACACCTTTTTCACGTCAAATGCTCACACACTTATGAGCATGTCTGTGACATGCCGTGACGAAAAACTACTAACTTTGCCATCACCAACAGTGTGTGGACAAAACCGCTCCATCTGCTGTAAATCAGAGGACAAGGCACACAGGTGACTGTTGGCAAAGTATTAATAAACACTATAATCAGTATAATAACTCAAAAGTCCAAATGCCGGAACGATTTGTTGCCAACCAAACTAACAGCATATCATAATCATCATTCCTTTCATTTTAAAAGAAAAGAGAAATAAAATAAATGTAGGATTGTGGACAAACCCCGGCAGAGCGGACGACATGTCTGACTAAAAGCAAAGAGACTTATGGCAAAAGAGAGTTGGAAAGAGCATGGCTATGTCGATGACCCTGTCGGCGTAGCCGACATCAAGGGAGCGATAGCCGGACTCAAAAAGAGCAGAAACGCTGTCATCATGGCCCATTACTATCAGGACGGCGACATACAGGACGTGGCCGACTATGTGGGCGACAGCCTCGCGCTGGCCCAGCGGGCAGCACGCACCGACGCCGACGTGATAGTGATGTGCGGTGTCAATTTCATGGGTGAGACTGCCAAGATACTCTGCCCCGACAAGGTGGTCATCGTGCCCGACCTCAATGCCGGGTGCTCGCTGGCCGACAGCTGCGATGCTGCCGCCCTGCAGAGGATGAAGGACGAGCATCCCGGCCACACGGTCATATCCTATGTCAATACGTCGGCGCGGGTAAAGGCGCTGACCGACATTGTCGTCACCTCGGGCAATGCGGTTGAGATAGTCGGGAGTCTGCCCCGGGACGAGAAGATAATCTTCGGTCCAGACCGCAACCTCGGCAGTTATATCAACCGCGTCACCGGGCGCGAGATGCTGTTGTGGGACGGAGCGTGCCATGTGCACGACCGTTTCTCGCTCGACAGTCTGAAGCAGCTCAAGCGCGAGCACCCCGCCGCCACTGTCCTCGCCCATCCCGAGTGCCGGGCACTCCTGCTGGACGAAGCCGATGTGATAGGCTCTACGGCAGCTTTGCTGCGTTATGTCAGCTCGCATGGCGACGGCGAATACATAGTGGCCACCGAGCCGGGCATCCTGCATGAGATGCGTCGCCGCTGCCCGTCGGCACGCTACTACACACCTCTCGCCGAGGGCCGGTTGTCGGGGCTCAATGTCTGTGAATACATGAAGATGGCCACACTCCCCAAAGTCTACATGGCATTGCTCCACGGGTGGCCTGCCGTCGAGGTGGACCCCGATGTAGCGGCACTCGCCGTCAAGTCCATAGACCGCATGCTCATGATGTCGGCCGAACTGGGACTGTGAGATGACGTGACGACATCATGATGTTGGCCGGCGTGTTGGGTGACGACACGCCGGCTTCGTTTTATATATTGTTTACCAGCCTGTTATGGTTGTTGGCAAAGTTATCAACCATGTTGGTAAAATGGTCGTATGCCACGGCCGTAGGGTAGTATGCCATGACCGGTGGCATACAATGTTTTTGCCCTTGGGGTAGTATGCTGCCGGCGGCATGTCCCCATGCTTTTTCCCACATCTCCCCACATCCTGTCGCGTCAGGTGCGTGCATGTTGATAATATGTATAAAACAATGCCCCGCCGTCATTCCACCCGTCAATCCTCATTGGCTATCTTTGTGGGAACAAACATAGCAAGGACCTGAAAGAAAGCAATATGGCAGACGACATCGTGATGACACCAATGATGAAGCAATATTTTGACCTCAAGGCCAAACATCCCGATGCAGTGTTGCTTTTCAGATGCGGCGACTTCTATGAGACCTATTCGTCTGACGCCGTCGCCGCGGCCGAAATCCTCGGGATAGCCCTCACACGGCGCGGCAACGGCAAGGGCAAAACCGTCGAGATGGCAGGCTTCCCGCACCACGCCCTCGACACCTATCTCCCCAAACTCATCCGTGCCGGCAAGAGGGTCGCAATCTGCGACCAGCTCGAAGACCCCAAACTGGCAAAGAAACTGGTCAAGCGCGGCATCACAGAGCTTGTCACACCCGGTGTCTCGATTAACGACAATGTGCTCGATAATAAGGAAAACAATTTCCTCGCCGCCATACATTTCGCCAAGCCCGACCTTTGCGGCATCGCCTTCCTCGACATATCGACCGGCGAATTCCTGCTGGCCGAGGGAGGAATAGACGAAACGGAGAAACTCATCAACAGTTTCATGCCGAAGGAAATACTCTACGAGCGCGGCAAAAAGGAGCAATTCGAGGCAGCCTTCGGCAACAGGCACATCACCTTCGAGCTTGACGACTGGATATTCACCGAGACGACAGCCATGGAACGCCTCACACGGCACTTCGAGGTCAATAGCCTCAAGGGATTCGGTGTGGACAAACTGCACAATGGCATCATCGCTTCGGGAGCCATCATCGAATATCTGGTGATGACACAACACACCAACCTGCGCCACATAACATCCCTCAGACGCATCGAGGAAGACAGATACGTGCGGCTGGACAAGTTCACGATACGCAGTCTGGAGCTTATCCACAGCATGAACGACGATGGCATGAGCCTCCTCGATGCGATAGACCGCACGGTCACGGCCATGGGAGCACGCATGATGAGACGATGGATAGTCTTCCCCCTCAAGGGACTGAAGCCCGTGACAGACCGTCTCAGCATAGTGGGATGCCTCAAGGACGACACCGCCCTGCGGACTGTCATCGACGACAACCTGCACATGATAGCCGATCTGGAGCGTATAATTTCCAAAGCCGCCGTAGGCCGCATATCACCGCGCGAAGTGGTGCAGCTCAAGACAGCATTGACAGCCATCAGACCTATAAAAGAAGCCTGTGCGGCATCAGGCAACCAAGGGCTGATGAGGCTGTCCGACAAGCTCAACGTCTGCGAGTCGATATGCTCGAGGATAGACCGGGAACTGGTCGATGACCCGCCGTTGATGTCCAACAAAGGGGGGATAATCAAGAAAGGAGTCGATGCAGAGCTCGATGAACTGCGCCGGATAGCCTATTCGGGCAAGGACTACCTGCTGCAACTCCAGAAGCGCGAAACCGAAGCCACCGGCATATCAAGCCTCAAGATAGGTTATAACAACGTCTTCGGCTACTACATCGAAGTCAGGAATACGCACAAAGACAAAGTCCCCGCCGGTTGGATCAGAAAGCAGACACTGGTCAATGCCGAGAGATATATCACCGAAGAACTCAAGGAATATGAAGAAAAAATCCTCGGGGCAGAGGATAAAATAATAATCATAGAAAACCGCATCTATGGCGAACTGGTGTCGGCACTCTCAGAGTTCATCCCTGTCATCCAAGTGGACGCCAGCACGGTGGCGACAATAGATTGCCTGATGTCATTTGCATCAGTTGCCGCAGAAAACGGATATGTATGTCCCGAGGTAGACCAAAGCGAGACAATAGACATCAAGGGCGGACGTCACCCCGTCATCGAGCGGCAGTTGCCCCTCGGGGAAAGTTATGTACCCAATGATGTATACCTTGACACCGACAGTCAGCAGATAATGATCATCACCGGGCCTAATATGGCGGGCAAGTCGGCACTGCTGCGTCAGACGGCATTGATAGTACTGTTGGCGCAGATCGGTTCGTTTGTGCCGGCACAGAGTGCAAGGATAGGACTCGTGGACAAGATATTCACGCGTGTCGGGGCCAGTGACAACATCTCGCTGGGTGAATCGACATTCATGGTTGAGATGAATGAAGCGGCCAATATCCTCAATAACGTCTCGCAGCGGAGTCTGGTGCTCTTTGACGAACTGGGCAGGGGAACGTCCACCTACGACGGGATTTCCATCGCGTGGGCAATAGTGGAATACCTGCATGAGAACAGCCGTGCACATGCCCGCACACTGTTTGCCACACACTATCATGAGTTGAACGAGATGGCAGGACTCTATAAACGCATCAGAAACTATAATGTCTCGGTCAAGGAAGCAGGCAACAAAGTGATATTCCTGCGCAGACTCGTCGAGGGCGGCAGCGAACATTCATTCGGCATACATGTGGCGAAAATGGCCGGGATGCCCAAGGTAATCGTCCAAAGGGCGCAGGAGATATTGCAACGCCTTGAGAACGATAATGTCAAAGGCAACTTGGCAGACCGCGAAAGCCTGCGTTCGCAGCAGCCCCCGCAGCGCGGGATGCAGCTCAATCTGTTCCAACTCGACGACCCTGTGCTCGCACGCCTGCGCGACGACCTGCTGTCCATCGACCTTGACAACCTGACGCCGCTCGAAGCACTGAACAGGCTGAGCGAAATGAAGTCACGTGTCAAGTGAGTAAAACATAAGGGACGGTCGCCGCGACCGTCCCTTATATCTTTATGCCATGCGGCGTGTGCCGCGTCATTTGCCGAAGCAAATGCCTATGCGCCTGCCTTGCACCACGAGGTCATTGTCTTCGGTGACGAGTTTGAGTCTGTCGTTCACGTCCTCGAGGCTGATTGACGATATCTTGTCCCCGCGCAGGCACACCATCTTGCCGAAGTCCTTGCGGGCTATGAGGTCTGCCGCGTGGGCTCCCATGCGGGTGGCAAGGATGCGGTCGTAGGTGCTTGGCGAGCCTCCGCGCTGCACATAGCCGAGCACTGTCTGCCTTGTCTCGATGCCTGTCTCGAATTCTATCTGTTGTGCCACGAATTCTCCCGCCTTGCGTCCGTTCATGGTTTTGATGCCTTCGGCTACCACCACGATGGTGTGCGTATGGCCTTTTTTGAAGCGGTCCATGATGACGCGGCTGATGGTATTGATGTCATAGTCCAGCTCGGGCAGCAGTATGATGTCTCCCCCGCCGGCTATGCCCGAGTGGAGAGCTATCCACCCGGCCTTGTGTCCCATCACTTCGATGACCATGACACGGCGGTGCGAGCTGGCCGTGGAGTGCAGGCGGTCGATGGCTTCGGTGGCGATGCCCACGGCAGTGTCGAAGCCGAATGTCTGGTCGGTGCCCCACACGTCGTTGTCTATGGTCTTGGGGATGGAGACAATGTTGAGTCCGATCTTTGACAACTTGTATGCCGACTTCTGAGTCCCGTTGCCGCCGATGCAGACAATCGCGTCAAGTCCCATTTTCTTCACATTGTCTGTGATGAGACGTTTGCGCTCGTTCTTCTCTTCATCTGTTGCTTTCTTCTTGAAAGGCTTTTCACGTGACGTGCCGAGTATGGTGCCGCCCGACGTGAGCAGGCCGGATACTGACATCGAGGTCAGTGGTTCGGTGTCGATGTCCAGCAAGCCTTGAAAACCTCCATGGATGCCCACGACCTCCATGCCGTAACAATTGATGGCAGCCTTGCTTACTCCGCGGATGGTGGCATTGATGCCCGGGCAGTCACCGCCTGATGTCAATATACCTATCTTCATTTGTTTTGTTGTTTATGGTGAGATGTTTGTGTTGCAAAGTTATGATTTTTCCGTCCCTTTGTTTTTATGTTTCCGGCATTTTGTGCGCTCATTCTGTCATATCCCTTGCATGGCCGTGGCCGGGGCATACGACCCCATCAGAAAAATCATCGTATGCCATCGCCAAAATCATACGACCCTACGGGCAAAAACATTGTATGCCACGGGCAATAGCATACGATGCTATTGCCAATACCATTGTATGCCAATGGCGGTAGCATCGTATGCCAATGGTGCACGGCCGGCAGTAGGGATGCAGGACAGTGGTCATCGC
>DWUP01000028.1 GCA_020012075.1 Candidatus Avibacteroides avistercoris | reverse complement strand
GTATAGAGCCGGAGCTCGGTATTTTCATCGCCGAGAGCCCCAAAGTCATACGCGTGGCACTCGATGCCGGCCTCATCCCCACAGCCATACTATGCGAAAGACGGCACATCACAGGCGACGCGGCAGACATCATAGCCCGCTGCCCTGACACACCGGTCTACACCGGCGAGCGCAGCCTGCTCGCCACACTGACCGGATATACCCTCACAAGGGGAGTACTGTCTGCCATGCGCCGCCCCGCATTGCCCGACATCAGTACTGTCTGCCATGATGCAAGCCGCATAGCCGTCATCGACGGCGTGACCGACACGACCAACATAGGAGCCATATTCCGTTCGGCGGCAGCCCTCGGCATCGACGGCGTGGCCCTGACGCGAGACTCGTGCGACCCGCTCAACCGGCGTGCGGTGAGGGTGTCGATGGGCACAGTCTTTCTCATACCATGGACGTGGGTCGATGACGCTGTAAACGATCTGAGGGATCAAGGATTCCGCACCGCAGCCATGGCACTCAGCGATGATTCTGTCAGAATCGATGACCCGGTGCTAAAAGCCGAGCGGCGGCTGGCCATCATCCTTGGCACTGAGGGCGACGGCCTGCCCCGCACCGTCATTTCGCAGGCCGACTATGTGGCACGCATACCGATGTCACACGGCACAGATTCATTAAACGTGGCAGCAGCATCGGCCGTGGCTTTCTGGGAACTGAGGAGAAAACAGAAATGACATAGTATGCCATCGCAATGGCATTGTATGCCACCTGCCGTGGCATACGACCCTAAGCGAGATAGCATCTGATGCAAAACCGATCAGCATACAATGCCATACACACGCCTATCACCATGATGCCCGGCAACATGCCGTCCACGCGGCTCAGGCATTGACGAGCAAGCGTATGTCTTCGGGAGTATGGGTAGTCAAGATGCGATAGTCCTGAGGATAAAGATTGTTGCAGCGGTTGCCCAATCCCTTGACAAGACCGAGGGGGACTGACGAATAAGACACTACGCAATAGCCACGTGCCACGTCGCTCCAAGCGGGCTGGCCGCGACGAAGATAGGTTATGGCATCATCATAGCCGAGCTCGACTGCCGGCAGAGCATCATTGTCATACAGGCCGCTCATGACCAGCTCGTGCGACGGGATGATGTCACGCCCCTTGACAGATGCCACCTGCACACCCGCCTTGACAACCCGCACATTGCCTGCTATCATTTCGACCACAGGTTTCCACTCTCCCGGAAGCGCCACAAAACGATTGCTGTCCGGAGCTTCGACTTCTATACGGCCATCACTTTTTACCAGCCTCGCTACATCATGAGGGATTGTGACACTACGCCGCTTGCATTTCGGCAAAGCCACCGGCCGCACATCCCCATCCGGCTTGCGCAACACGGCCATAAACAGTCCCTCGCCCCGCGTCTTGTGCGGCATGAAACGGTAGACCGGGATTGACGAGCCGTCCAACGCACCGGTTATCCCCCACTCTGCACGTGTGCCGACGGGCACAGGCTCCGCCCCCAAGTGGCCGGTCATCCAACGGACGTTCTCTTCGTTCTCCTTGATATTATAAGTACATGTGCTGTAGACCAGCAATCCACCGGGACGCAAAGCCTGCCATGCCTCATCCAGAATACTGCGCTGGCGTCTGGCACACAGCTCTACACCCGACGGACTCCACTCGGCCACGGCACCTGCATCCTTGCGGAACATACCTTCGCCCGAGCATGGAGCATCGACAAGTATAAAGTCAAAGGCATCGGTCATCCTTGCGAAGCACGAAGGGTCGCCGGATGTGACGGCCACCGACGGGTTGCCCCACTTGGTGACATTGGCAGCCAATGATGCCACACGACTGCGCACCACCTCATTGGCGACGAGGAACGAGCCTTCCGGCAATGCCGAGAGGAGCAACGTCGATTTGCCCCCCGGGGCAGCACAAAGGTCCAAGGCCAAGACAGGCGCATCGAGCAGTGTCCTGACCACATGATCGAGGAACATCGACGACGCCTCCTGCACGTAATATGCCCCGGCATGAAACAATGGGTCGAAAGTATAGGTCAGACGGCCGTCGAGGTAGTAGGCATCATCACACCACGGCACACGTTCCGGCCCCGACCATTGCAGCTTGTGGCTATTGACACGGATGCTCGATTGCGGTTCGTCCGCAATGGCCGCGAGCATTGGCCCGGCCTCGTCTTCACCGACAAGCCGACGCAAGGAATCTATAAACTCTTCAGGCAACTGCTGCATGACTTCATCCCGGGCTATTCGTTCATATATCCTGCCAGTGACTCGGCACATCGCTCACCGTCAATGGCAGCCGAGACTATCCCCCCGGCATACCCCGCACCTTCGCCACAGGGGAAAAGCCCGCTGACACTGACATGCTGCAACGTCAAAGGGTCGCGGAGAATCCTGACAGGTGACGATGTGCGGGTCTCTACACCTATAAGCACAGCACTGTTGGTCAGGAAGCCCCTCGCCGAACGGGCAAACTGCGTGAAGCCTTTCTGCAAACGTCTGGCCACAAACTGCGGCATCCAGAAGTGCAAAGGTGAAGGCATCAGACCGGGTGTATAAGAAGATTCGGGCAGTGAGTCGCCGAGCCGGCCATTGACAAAATCAGCCATGCGCTGTGCAGGTGCTACCTGGCTCATGCCGCCCTGTATCCAAGCCGTCCGTTCAAGCTCCTGCTGGAATCGCATCATGCACAGCGGGTCGGATTTTGCCCCTGCACCGACATCCTCAGGCCGCATCTCGACGACCATGCCCGAGTTGGCCCAACGCGAGCCACGGTTGGACGGCGACATGCCATTGACCACCACTTGCTCAGGACCGCTTGCCGCAGGCACAACGAAACCACCCGGACACATGCAGAAGCTATATACACCACGTCCGTCTGCCTGTGTCACCATGCTATATTCGGCGGCCGGGAGGTATGGCCCGCGTCCCCGGCTGTCATGATATTGCAGGCAGTCAATCAAATGCTGGGGATGTTCGAGCCTTACGCCCACGGCCAGAGCCTTTGGCTCTATATCTATCTTGTTTTCAAACAGCCAGCCATATACGTCACGTGCCGAATGGCCGGTAGCGAGGATGACCGGTCCGAGGAATGTCTCACCGCCCGCAGTCTCCACACCCTCTGCCTTGCCACCACGGACGATTATCGATGTGACGCGTGTCCTGAAGTGTATCTCCCCGCCACACTCGATGATTGTCCGGCGGATATTCTCTATTACCCGCGGCAGCCTGTCTGTCCCGATGTGCGGGTGCGCATCAACGAGAATCGATGTGTCAGCCCCGTGCTGGCAGAGCACGTTGAGTATTTTATCCACATTGCCCCTCTTGCGGCTGCGGGTATATAACTTTCCGTCAGAGAATGCACCTGCACCGCCCTCGCCAAAACTGTAGTTTGACTCGGGATCCACACTTTGCGAGCGGGTTATCTGTGCTATGTCCACTTTGCGTTCTCTGACAGGCTTGCCACGTTCCAATATCATAGGCTTCACCCCAAGCTCAATGAGCCTTAGGGCGGCGAACAGTCCTCCCGGGCCTGCACCCACCACTATCGCACTGCGTGACCCGTCCACCGGACGATAAGCGGTGACAGAGTATGCTGCCTCGTCAGGTGTCTCATCGACGTAGGCCATGACCTTGAGATTGACCATCACGCGGCGTTGGCGGGCATCTATGCTCCTTTTCAGTATCCTGACAGTCAGTCCGGCCGGTGCATAACCTCTCTCACGGGACAGGTATTCACGCAGATGCCTCTCATCAAATGCGACTTCGGGTGCTACGCGCAATTGTAATTCTTCGACCATAAATGATTGCTATGTTATATCTTTCAGCCAAAGAGCAGGCGGAATGCTTCCTCAACCTTTCTGGCCGGTGTGATGTTTATTTTAAAGCGCGACTTGTCGAGTCCCGCCATATTGTTGGATGGGATGATTATTTGGGTAAAGCCCAACTTCTGTGCTTCGCTGATGCGTTGCTCGATGCGATTGACGGGGCGTATCTCACCCGACAGGCCTATCTCGCCGGCGAGTGCGATGCCCTGCCCTATCTCGACATCCATGTTTGATGACAGGATGGATGATATGACCGACAGGTCGATCGCCGGGTCATTGACGCGCAATCCTCCGGCGATGTTGAGGAATACATCCTTCTGTGCCAATTTGAAGCCTACACGTTTCTCGAGTACCGCGAGGAGCATGTTCATTCTCCTCAGGTCAAATCCCGTGGCGGATCTCTGTGGTGTGCCATAGACCGCGCTGCTGACCAGTGCCTGTACCTCGACGAGAAACGGGCGAAGTCCCTCTATCGTGGCCGCGACAGATATCCCGCTGGCTGCCGCCATGTCATCTGACAGGAGCAGACGTGAGGGATTGTCCACGCAGCACAGGCCATCCTGCTTCATCTCATAGATGCCTATCTCGAAAGTACTGCCGAAACGGTTCTTTACGCTGCGGAGTATGCGGTAGAAATAATGCTGGTCGCCCTCAAATTGCAGGACGGTATCGACTATGTGCTCCAGCACTTTGGGGCCGGCGATATTGCCGTCTTTGTTTATATGCCCGATGATGATAAACGGGATGTCGCTCTCCTTGGCAAACTTCAATATGCGTGTGGCACATTCCCTGACTTGCGAGACCGTGCCGGGCGAAGACTCAAGGCCGTCAGCCATAATCGTCTGTATGGAGTCGATGATGACTATCGATGGCGACAATGTACGCGTCTGCTCGAGTATGGCCTCGAGTGACGTCTCGCACATCACCAGACAGTTGCCATAATCCTTGCCCAAGCGGTCGGCACGCATCTTGATCTGCGCTTCGCTCTCTTCTGCCGAGACATACAGCACTGTCTCGTGGCTCAGCTTCAGTGCCGTCTGGAGTACAAGAGTGGACTTTCCTATGCCCGGCTCGCCGCCTATCAGCACCAGCGAGCCGCGCACCAGTCCGCCGCCAAGCACGCGGTCAAACTCGGGGTCGTGCATCGTGATGCGGCCTTTCTCCTCAATGTCGATGTCGCCCAGATGCCGCGGGACGCTTCTCCCGGCGGGGACAACGGTGACGGATGACTGACGGGGAGCAATCACCTCCTCGGTGAACGTATTCCATGCGCCGCAACTCGGGCAACGCCCGTTCCATCGCGGCGATTCATAGCCGCATGATGAGCATACATAAACTGTCTTTGCCTTAGCCATACGGGAACAAAATTACATCTTTTGCCCGGATATGCAATCGCGACAGGAGGCACCACACACATGATGCCTCCTGTCGCGACAGATCGTCAGACTATCGCCGGGCGGGGTCACTCTCCCTGCCCGGGATTCTCCTCATCCTTGAAATCGGTGATGCCTGCCTCAATGAGCAGATTGTACCACGTGATGAGTTTTTTGATGTCGGTCATATAGACGCGGTCACGGTCATAATTGGGCAGCACACCTGACATGAAGTCACGCAGCTCATCGTTGGACGCATGCTTGACGGCGATTTCCACCGCCCCGTTGTACTTATTGTAGATATTTGTCATTACCTCTGCCAATGGCACTTCGGCATCATCCGTGTACATCGCTATGTCACCCAGCGCTACGACCTTTTCATTCATGTAGACGGGCGTCCTCCTCTTGTCAATCAATGATTCCACGATCAGCATGTTCTTGCCCTGCGAGAGCAATCTATATAGTCCCGGCCTGCCGGAAACTGACAATATTTTCTTCAGCATAGTTTATTAAATTACGTTGTTCGGACGGCAAATATAGCACATTCCGCCAAAAATGCCACCGCACAAGGCATTTTCGCTGTGGCATACGACCCAATCGCGCACGGCATCGTATGCTAATGAGGCCGGGGTCGTATGCTGTCGCGACAGCACCGTATGCCATGGCGTGCGTCATCGTATGCCACGCAAGGCATGGCAGTAGAA
>DWUP01000027.1 GCA_020012075.1 Candidatus Avibacteroides avistercoris | reverse complement strand
GCCATTGATATATTCATTTTTCATATAATCCATTGTCACCGCCACATGCTTGAAGAAGCGATAATATCCGGCACAAAGATAGTTGTGTCCCGGCTCGCCATATACAGATGTCGCAAACCGATTTTTAGGACATTCGCCATGACAAGCAAAGAGGTATTCGCACTCCCGGCACTGTCTCGTGAGTGTACCTTCTTTTATAGTAGCGAAATGCTTCTGACGTTCGCCATACATCATATCAATAATCGATGAGCTGTGGATATTACCCAATCTGTATTGGGGGAAGACAAAATGGTCACATGAATACATGTCGCCATTGTACTCCATGACTGCCGCATGCCCACATGTACGGGCCATCGTACAAAGCCCGGGAGTGACTCCGACCCAATTGGCCAATGTCGAGTCAAAAAGCTGTATATAATATGTGCCGACATCTGCTTTGATCCATTCATCATAGATGGAACAAAGGAACTCGCCCCACAACTGTGGATCGACCGAAAATTCGGCAAGACTCCCTCTTTCATCCGAAGACTGATGCAGAAGGGCATGGTCTGTGGAAAATCGCTCTACTATGGGAGTGAACTGTATGTAGTGGCATCCCATACGCTTGAAAAAATCATAAAACTCCAACGGTTTCATGACATTAGCGTTATTGACCGTCGCCATGATGTTGAACTCGACTTTATAGCGCCTCAAGAGTTCTATGCCTCTCATCACTTGGTAAAACGTACTGTTCCCGGATGCCGTGTGACGGTAGTGGTCATGCTGTTCCTTTGGACCGTCAATAGAGATACCCACCAGAAAATGATTGTCATGCAAGAATTGACACCACTCTGGGGTGAGCAGCGTGCCATTGGTCTGGATGCTATTCTCGATTAAATGTCCGGCAGCGAACTTCTTTTGCAACTTCAATGCCTTGCGATAGAACGCTATCGGGCGCAAGAGGGGTTCCCCTCCGTGCCAAGTAAACATAACCTCATCTGTCGTTTGTGATGCGATATATTGCTTTATGAAACGCTCAAGTGTAGCATCACTCATCATCAATCCTTCTCCTCTGTAGAGGGATTTCTTCTCCAGATAATAACAATAATCGCACGCCAAATTGCAGGCTGCACCTGCCGGTTTGCACATTACATACAGGTTCTTTGCAAAAAGTTGTAGATTGTTGCTCATCGGTCTCCGGAAGGTCAGTGCAGGTCAATTACTACTGTTACGCCCAAATCTGTGAACGCTACATCGGCCAATGACATATATTCACAGAGTTTCGACTGATTGACAAGGTGACGGATGTCGATGTCAATCCTGCGCCCTACAATGTCGATGGCAATGCCGGCAGGCAGTTTCTCTCTGACAGTTTCATATAATTGCCGCTCCACCTTGCTGCTTAGATTTGCAATCACACCGGTAATGGCTCCGGCCATGTCCGAAAAGATATTTTTGTAAGACAATGCAATATGATTGTCCGCCACTTCCTCAATCCTAAGCCTGATGGACGTGACCGGTAGTGAAAATGGAAATGTGTTTTTGGCAAAATCCACACACAATGTCCTTGCATCTTCCATCCTCAAGCCACGGGGATGTATCTTCGAATGGCTTCTCAAAAAGGCCAATATCTCGTCGTATTTTATAATCGCATTCATATATAATCTCTATATCCAATCAATTCCGTGGCAGCTTCATCGGGTCACCGCCATACTTTTCAATCACTTCAACAGCCTTTTTCACCGTTTTATCCGACAAGTTAAGATAACGGTTATATTCCTGAGTGTCAAACCTATCATATATTATTGCCGCATAAAGGAAGTTTTTTATCAGTGCATGCGATTTATTAATCAGCAGATTACGACGTTTGACTCCCTTATCATCTGCATAATTGATGAAGTCTTCCATCACATTATGTTTGTCAAGATAAGCTACGAGTTCAGTCTCATTGTCAAATTTGTCCAATGCCAAACGATTACGGTCAGTAAACTCAAATGCAAAACTGCTGAACAAACCTTTAATATTCAACTGTCTCAGATAAGAAGTATAGCCTGTCGTATCCTGCGGGATAAATATGTCGGGGATTATGCCACCTCCGCCATAGACCACACGGCCGCCGGCAGTGGCATATTTCTCCAGACTGTCGGTCACAATACTGTCCTTGGAAAACAGCTCGCCATGCTCATACCTTTCCAGAATGTCCAATTCATAGGCCTCATTGTCACCTTTGGTATATGCCCTCTGGATGCACCTGCCTGACGGCGTGTAATAACGTGCGATGGTCAATCTCACTTCCGAGCCGTCATTAAATTCGATTGGTTGCTGTACAAGCCCTTTGCCAAACGAGCGCAAACCAACGATTGTACCACGGTCATTGTCTTGTATCGCTCCGCTGAATATCTCGCTTGCCGAAGCTGAAGCCTCATTGATAAGTATTACAACAGGCATCCCCTGACAAGTGCCGTGCCCGTCAGAATAATAATCCTGCCGCGGAGACTTACGTCCCTCGGTATAAACTATCAGACGGCCTTGGGGGAGGAACTCATTGATCATCTTTATTGCAATCTCAAGCACTCCGCCCAAATTGTCGCGCAGGTCAATGATCAAGGCGCGGCAATTATCGTATTTGAGCCTTGCAATGCCGCTCAACATCTCCTCATAGGTAGTGAGCGAGAATGTGCTTATCTTCATGTATCCTATTTCGTCGGTTATCATATAACAAGCATCCACACTTTTGAGCGGGATGTCACCGCGCAATATCGTGAAATCCTGCAACGCAGCATCGGCAGGGCGGTATACTTTGACCTTGACTTCAGTGCCACGCGGTCCTTTGAGTCTCTTGATTACGGCATCAGAACCAAGCCCGATTATCGAGCTGTCGCCGACTTCGACAATTCTGTCACCGGCCATCAGCCCCACTTTGTCTGATGGTCCTCCGGGAATGACGCGCATCACATAGATTGTGTCATTGTTCTGCAGGAATTGGACTCCTATGCCGCAGAACGAACCCTCAAGATTTTCATTGGCTGCCTGACGGTCTTTGGCAGGGATATAAGTAGAGTGCGGATCAAGTTCTGACAATATTTGAGGCAAAGCATCCTCTACTATTTGGGGTATGTCTACGGTATCAACATATTGGTTGTCGATGATGTTCAGCAGGGCATCTATCTTGTTTGATGATTTGCCCATGACATTCGGGTGTGCAGAGTCACCTGCCGAATAAAAAAAGCCAATCACTACCCCGATGATAATGCTGACAGCCACAATGAGCGGAAGGAGTCGTTTAATGTTCATCTGTTTGTCCCATTTCTAAATATTCGACAGTCACGTTAGCCCGTTTCAACAGGTTGATACCGTCATCCAGACGGTATTTGCGTGAATACACCACCCTCTTTATGCCGGCTTGTATTATCAGTTTGGCACATTCTATGCAAGGGGCATCCGTCACATAGAGCGTCGCCCCGCTGCTTGAGTTATTGGAACATGCAATCTTGGTGATGGCATTGGCTTCAGCGTGCAACACATAGGGCAACGTCTTGTTTTCCTCATCCTCGCACACATTCTCAAAACCAGCAGGTGTGCCGTTATAGCCGTCAGAGATTATCATCTTGTCCTTGACAATCAGTGCGCCCACCTTGCGGCGGCGGCAATATGAATTTTCCGACCAGATTACAGCCATCTTCATATAGCGTCTGTCGAGTTCTGTCTGCTTATTGTCCTTATTCATTCTCTTATAAAGGTCTGAAAAGTAAATACTCGGATTTGTCTTCTCCATACAGTTGCAGCGAATTGTAATCGCCTTCATAGTGGCGGCTATCCCTCAACATGGTGATAAACCTGTTCCCAAGGCTCGAGGCCTCAGTACCCTCCGTATTAGTAATATTGATGGAAAAGGTATTCCCGTCGTTCTCCGCCGACCATGTGCCCTCGAAGTGAGTATCAGTGGCTACGGCTGAGAATGTCCCATCTGCAAATGTGATGACATAATGCCCGCCGACATTCACTTGATTGACCTCATCGACACTGAGCAAAGGGGCGTCTTTGTCGTTGCAAATATTGCTCAATTTCCACGTCTTGCCCACGAAGATGCCGGCTATGTCATCTTCCGGTTCGCACGATGATGCGCCGCACAGCATGAAAGTGGCAGTGACGACGGCCAACAGATGTTTTATCATTCCACTCGTTTTCATCATTTTACTCCGTTTCGTTTGAGCAATGCTTCGATTGTAGGCTTACGGCCACGGAACCTGACATACAAGTCCATCGGCTGTTCCGCCCCTCCCCTCGACAGGATATTGTCCCTGAATGATTTTGCCGTGGTATGGTCGAATATGCCATTTTCTTTAAACTTCGAGAAGGCATCGGCATCGAGTATCTCCGCCCATTTATATCCGTAGTAGCCCGCTGCATAGCCCCCCGAGAATATATGCCCGAACTGGGTGCTCATCATCGTCCCATCGACGCGGGGCAAAACGGCATATCTGCCAAACACCTCCTTCTCACGTTCCTCGACATTCCCTTCGAATGGCGAGGCCAAGTCATGCCAAGCCATGTCAAGTGCGGCGAATGACACCTGACGGGTGCAGGCATAGCCCGTGTTGAAATTCTCCGCCCGTTTGATTTTGTCTATCAATCCGGCAGGCATCGGCTCTCCTGTCACATAATGGCGGGCAAAGGTGCTGAGGAATGACGGCTCGGTCGAATAATTCTCCATGAACTGCGAAGGCAGCTCGACGAAGTCGCGCAGGACATTGGTGCCACTGATGCTGCGGTAGGTCACATCCGACAATATGCCATGCAAGGCATGCCCGAACTCGTGCAGGAACGTGTTCACCTGCCCGTGTGTCAGTAGCGAAGGTTTGCCGTCTGCCGGTGGATTGAAATTCATCACGAGGGATACGTGCGGGCGATGGTCACCGTCGGCATCCTTCCATTGCGGTCTGAACTCGGTCATCCACGCTCCCGACTGCTTGGTGGCACGTGGATAGAAGTCCGTGTAGAGCACTGCCATATAACGCCCGTCAGAATCAAAAACCTCAAAAGCCTTCACATCCGGATGGTAGACAGGGATTGATTTCCCCTCTCTGAACGTCAGTCCATAAAGGCGGGTAGCGAGGCCGAATACTCCACGTATGACTTCACCTATCTCAAAGTACTGCTTCGTCTCCTCGTCATCGAGGTCATAGTCGCGGCGGCGCAGTCGCTCCGAATAATAGCTCCAGTCCCATGGCATCAGTACGTCAATCCCGTCTGTCTCACGGGCCAGACGGCTGACACGCTCACATTCGTCATGAGCCAGCGGCATATAGCTCTCAGCCAATGTGTCGAGCATGGCATAGACGCTGCGCGTGTCACCTGCCATGCGGTTGGCCAGCACATAATCGGCGTATGTGGCATAGCCCAGCAGGTTGGCAAGGCGCAGCCTCAGATTGACGGTGCGCACGACCGTCTCGCGGTTGTCATATTCGTCGCCCTTGGCCGAGATGGTATTGTAAGCCATATACATCTCGCGGCGCAATTCACGGTCGGCGGCATATTTCATAAACGGGACATAGAGCGGCGCATCGAGGGTGAATGCCCATCCGTCCAGCCCCTTCTCGGCGGCTTTGGCCTTAGCCATGGTCAGGACACTCTCGGGCAGGCCGGCGAGTTCTGACCGGCTTGTGATGTGCAGCGTATATCGGTTCTGGTCCTTCAGATTGTTTTGCTCGAATGACAGCGAGAGGAGTGACAATTGCTGGGTGATGGAGTCGAATTCCTTCTTCTGCCCGTCGTCGAGCAACGCACCGTTGCGGATGAAACTCTTGTAGTGTTTGTCCACCACCATGCGCTGTTCATCTGTCAGATGAGCCTCATCGGCATGCTGCCAGACATATCTGACACGTTCAAACAAGTCCCGGTCGAGCATTATCTTGTTCGAATGTTCCATCAGGCGTGGCATCTGCCTCTCGGCTATGGCGTGCAGTTCGTCTGTGGCGAGTGCATTGAGGAAATTGCCCATCACCGTCGTCACCGTCTCGAGTGTCCCACCAGCCTGCTCAAGGGCGAGAATCGTATTGTCAAAGGTGGGTTCGTCCTTGCAAGCGGTGATGCGGGCTATTTCATCCATCTCTTCATTCATCCCGGCCTCGATTGCCGGCTCATAATGCTCATATCTTATTTTGTCAAAGGGAAATGTCGAGTGCGGTGTCCCGAAGTCACGGCACAGGAAAGGGTTGGTGTCACTCAGCATGATACATCTACATTTTTAGATGCAAATATAATCCCGCACGCTCCTCGTTGCGACAATTGTGTGCAATAAATTATGATGAATTATGATTTTGGGCGGCCTGCCACAGAAATCCGCTGATGACAAAGCCGTGCGGAGCGGCATGTGACAAGGCAAGACACGGCTCATGACTTCACGTGTCACGGCACACAATTTATATTCAACGTCGGTAGATATATATTTACCGACGTTGAATACATATTCACCGACGTTAAACATATATTCACCATCGGTGAATATAAAATACATACTGCCATAGACGGATTGGCACACGGGGCAAGGAGATTAATGCACCGTCATGGGGAATGTCACACTCACGGCAGGCGGCGCACAAAAAAGAGGGCCGGCACGTGGCAACGCACGTACCGGCCCGTCATGAGAACTGTGCCGTGTGTCAGAACACCGTCTTGGACAATGTGCCCACATCGCTCCGCCTGTCAAGCGGAATGATTGTGAACGAATATGTGAGTGTCGTGTCCGGACTGACACGATATTGCTCCATCGGCAACTGCCCCCAGCTGTCATTGCCGCCTACCCCGGTCATCGCACCGTCGATGAAGACGTCGACCATGTCAGCCCGATTGACGTCATTGGTGTGACGGTGGTCGGTCTCGGGAGTGACAGGCGAGTCGTTGAAGATGCTCATCCCGCTGTCGAAGGTCTCAAGCGGATAGGCCGAAGCATTGAACTCAAACGTGTCGTGTGAGACGAAAAGCAAGCCCGCACCGCGCTTGTCGCGCAGGCTGAACCACCGCACGTCGGTCCTGTGGCTGTTCTCCTGCGGACGGACATAGGACACCAGCATGTCATCGACCGATGTCTCATAGAGACCCACGAATGACCCGGACTGCCGGTCACAATAGTTCTCCAGCGGACCGCGCCCGAAATAAGCCAGACGGCCGAACGCTTCGTCCATCTGCATACGCAGCCCGATGCGCGGAATCATCGGCACCGATGCATCACTACCCATATAGGTTGTAGTGACGGTCACCATGCCGTCTGGTGCAATCTTATATGCCACATTGACCTTAGCGCCTATCTCCTCGAAGTCATAGCGGCAATCGACCACCGTGTTTGACACCACGCGCTCGACACCACGGCGATTGCCACGCGGCCCGGCGGGATCTTCACCACGGGCAAAACCGCGCACCACCCTGACACCGAAATCGGCAGGCCGGAGGTCTGCATAGCTGGCATCACGCCAACGGGCAGTCTTGAGCGGAATGGCCGCCCCATACTCGTTGTCTATCGGCGCACGCCAGAAGAATGGCCTCGGGCCACAGCCGTCATGCAGCAACTCGCGCCCGTGGAGTTTGTAGGAGACCATCATGCCGGTCGCCTTGTCAAAGGTTATCTCATGGTCTTCACCCTTGAAGACCAGAGTCTCATCGGTCTCATCATATTGCGCTTGGGCGCGCAGCACATGCTGTCTCTCCAAGCGGTTGAGACAGAACTGTTCACTGGCCACCACATGACCGCGCGGCACGAGCGGCGCATCTGTGCGGGTGACGGCATACAGCTCGACAAACCATTCGCTGCCGTCACCGTGGTCGGCGGGTAACCCTTCCAACACAAACTCACCCTCTTCGCCGGGAGCAAGGGAGACATGCAAGTCATGGCGCGTGACGTCGCCGGCATCATTCTTCACCAGATAGTAGAAGTCAAAGTCTGATGTGGAAGTGAATGAATAGTTGTTTTTGACAGTCACGCGGCCGGTAGCCGGGTCAAAGTCTCTGAAACGGATACTTTGATACACTTTGCCCATCTCCATCGTCTGCGGCTTGACACTGCGGTCGGGGAAGACCAGTCCGTTGATGCAGAAATCACCGTCAGACGGCGTACCCACCGGCCCGTA
>DWUP01000026.1 GCA_020012075.1 Candidatus Avibacteroides avistercoris | reverse complement strand
GGGGCGAAGATAGGTTATTCGGTCTTTGATATTACGGGCTTTTATTTCAATCCGACATTAGGTGTGGACTTCGCTTTGGACAGTAGGTTGGGCTTTAACTTTTCGTTGGGATACAACTTGCAGTCGGCTGTAGTTGATAGTTACTATTACGGTTACTACGGATTTTATTCTATGTCTTCTAGGAGGATAATAGGAGGCGTCACCTTTAAGTTCGGTGTCCACTTCTGAGACATATAATAATAGTATAAAAACAATTCAGCCCTTGCGGATATCCGCAAGGGCTGAATCTTTATTAATGTTCAGGTCCCATTATTTGTTCAACGCCGTAGCAGCATCGACTGCGCAAGCGACGGTGCAGCCTACCATCGGGTTGTTGCCGATGCCGAGGAAGCCCATCATCTCGACGTGTGCCGGGACTGAAGACGAGCCGGCGAACTGTGCGTCGCTGTGCATACGTCCCATAGTGTCGGTCATGCCGTAGGATGCCGGGCCGGCAGCCATGTTGTCGGGGTGGAGCGTACGTCCCGTGCCACCGCCTGATGCCACCGAGAAGTAGGGCTTGCCTGCTGCGACACGCTCTTTCTTGTAAGTGCCGGCAACGGGGTGTTGGAAACGTGTGGGGTTGGTAGAGTTGCCTGTGATTGACACGTCTACGCCCTCTTTCCACATGATAGCGACACCCTCGCGCACATCGTCAGCCCCATAGCAGCGCACTTTGGCGCGCGGGCCGTCTGAGTAGGCGATTTCTCTCACGACTTTCAATTCGCCTGTGAAATAGTCGAACTCAGTCTGTACGTAGGTGAAACCGTTGATGCGTGAGATGATTTGTGCAGCGTCCTTGCCCAGACCGTTGAGGATGCAGCGGAGCGGCTCTTTACGCACTTTGTCTGCCTTGGCAGCAATCTTGATGGCACCTTCGGCAGCTGCGAATGACTCGTGGCCTGCGAGGAATGCGAAGCATTTGGTCTCCTCACGGAGCAACATGGCTGCGAGGTTGCCATGACCGAGACCTACTTTGCGGTCATCGGCTACCGAGCCGGGGATGCAGAATGACTGGAGACCTACGCCGATGGCTTCAGCAGCCTCGGCAGCAGTCTTGCAGCCTTTTTTGAGGGCAATGGCCGTGCCGACCACGTATGCCCACTTGGCATTCTCGAAGCAGATAGGCTGTGTCTCCTCACAAGTCTTGTAAGGATCGAGGCCGTATTGGTCGCAGATGGCGTTAGCTTCCTCGATGTCTTTGATGCCGTACTGGTTGAGTGCAGCCAATATTTGTTTGATGCGTCTGTCTTGACTTTCAAATTTCACTTCTCTAATCATAGTTGTCTCCTCCTCTTATTATTCTTGACGTGGATCGATGTATTTGACTGCACCTGCCTCGGGTGTGAAGCGTCCGTAAGTGCCGGTGACTTTCTTGAGTGCTTCGTTGGCATCTGTCCCTTTCTTGATCTCCTCCATGAACTTACCGAGGTGGACAAATTCGTATCCGCAGATCTCATCATTTTTGTCCAAAGCTACGCGCTTGATGTAGCCTTCGGTCATCTCCAGATAGCGCGGGCCTTTGGCGAGCGTGCCATAGAGTGTGCCGACTTGGCTGCGGAGTCCCTTGCCGAGGTCTTCGAGTCCTGCGCCAATCATCAGACCGCCCTCGGAGAAAGCTGACTGCGTGCGTCCATAGACAATCTGCAAGAAGAGTTCACGCATGGCTGTGTTGATGGCATCGCACACGAGGTCGGTGTTGAGTGCCTCGAGGATAGTCTTGCCCGGCAGGATTTCGGCAGCCATAGCCGCAGAGTGTGTCATGCCCGAGCAGCCGAGTGTCTCGACGAGTGCCTCTTGGATAACACCTTCCTTGACGTTGAGTGTCAGCTTGCATGCTCCTTGTTGCGGTGCACACCATCCCACACCGTGAGTCAGTCCGGATATGTCTTTGATTTCTTTGGATTTGATCCACTTCCCCTCTTCCGGGATTGGAGCTGGTCCGTGGTTGGGACCTTTCTTTACAACACACATGTGTTCTACTTCGTGTGAATAGGTCATAATTGTTTGATTATAAGTAAAAGAAGAATTTTTATGAGGACAAAAGTATTCTTTTTACAATTAATCTCAAAATGGAATGGGGCTTTTTGCCCTCTATTTTAAAATATTTATCTTTGCCCGTTACAATAGAGTATTTTATGGTTAGTGTGAGTGACGCAGAGTTGTGCAAGGCTGCTGCTTCGGGTGCAGACAAGTTTCTTGAGGTGATTGTGGACGGTATAAGACGGGCTGCCGGCGACTGTCTGAATGCTGAGGCTATCATGAGACTGAATGGCTATCAGAATGCTTTGATGGCTTATTCGGTGTTCAGGGATGAAGTCATGGAGGGGGGCTTTATTCAACTTATACAGAATGGGTACGGTCCATACATATTTTATAATCCTTTTGCCAAGTCAATGCGTTTGTTTGGCGTTGCGAGACTGGCAGTATTGGTTAATAAAGCCAATGAAATTTACAGGGCAAACAGAGATGATCTGGAACGTGAAAGGGATGATGATGAATTTATGGCCATGTATGAGCAATACGAACAGTTTGATCCGCTTCAAGATGAGTTTATAGAACTCGAACCTGACTTTACAAACACGATAGCCGCGTATGTGGATGACAATATCAACCAATTCGTAGATGAAATAGTGCGATGAATTACAAATGGCTGTATAACAGGTTTATCTCATTGCTGTTCAAACCATCATCGACATGGAGAGAAATAGCAAAAGAGGAGGGTGGCGTCGATGTGATGGGCTCATACTTCTATCCATTGGCGGGATTGGCAGGGACTATATCGTTTTTGGCAATATTGATAACTGAATGGGTCGGCGATGATGCCGCACATCCTTTTGTTATGTTCAGGGAGGCCTTGATAGGCTGCTGTGTCACATGTGTCCCGATTATTGTTTCGTTTTTTGTGTCAGTATTTATGCTGGGCAAAGTGGCAAGGGCTTTGTTTGACTTTGATTCAAAGGAGGAGGCGGCCATATATAAGTTGGTGGCTTATTCTATGACTGTACTATGTGTGACCTATACTGTTCTGGCTTTTCCTGTCGATTTCAAGATTTTGGTTTGGCTGTGCCAGGTTTACACTATGTATCTCATCTGGGAGGGTTGTGGCTGCTTATTTAAATTAGATGACAACAAAAAGCTTGTGTTCACCGTCATGGCTTTTGTTTCCATGGTCGGTGTCGCCGGCGTAACCTATTTATTATTCAACAAATTCATGTAGGCCTATGGGCAAGGGTTTGTTTAAGACAAGTGATATAAACATAAAAAACCGCCGTGCTACCTTTGACTATGATTTCATTGATCAGTATACGGCGGGCATAGTATTGACCGGAACGGAAATAAAGTCCATTCGTCTCGGTAAGGCAAGTCTGGTGGACACGTTCTGCTATTTCTCACGCAATGAGTTATGGGTCAAAAATATGAATGTGTCAGAGTATTTCTATGGCTCTTATAATAATCACGCCAGCCGCCGTGACCGTAAATTGCTGTTGCAGAAGAAGGAATTGATGAAACTGCAAAGGCAAGTGAAGGAAAGTGGATTTACTATTGTGCCGGTGAAGCTATATATCAACAATCATGGCTTAGCCAAGCTGGTGATAGCTCTGGCCAAGGGTAAAAAACTGTATGACAAGCGTGAGGCTATCAAGGAACGTGATGACAAGAGATATATGGACAGGTTTCTCAAAAAGTGAATAAAATGAGGGGTTTGCAAGAAGAGATAAAGGAGAGGGTACTCATCCTCGATGGTGCGATGGGCACAATGATCCAGCAATACAAACTGAGTGAGGACGATTTCAGAGGTACTGAGTTTGCGGGACACCATTGTTTGTTGAAAGGGTGCAACGACTTGCTCTGTATCACCAAACCGGAAGTAATCAAAGACATACATCGCAAGTATCTTGAAGCAGGAGCAGACATAATCGAGACCAATACTTTTAATGCCAACCGCATATCGATGTCAGATTATGGCCTTGAGGACTATGTCGGGATGATGAATGCCTCGGCTGTCAGGATAGCGCGTGACTTGGCCGAAGCATATACAGAGAATACCCCATCCAAACCTCGTTTTGTGGTTGGCTCGGTGGGACCCACAAACAAGTCTTGCTCCATCTCGCCGGATGTGGACAACCCGGCTGCGAGAGCGATAGACTTCTCTGAATTGGCCACTGCATATCAAGAACAGATGGAGGTCTTGATTTCAGAGGGAATTGATGCCCTGTTGATAGAGACAATATTTGATACACTCAATGCCAAAGCAGCAATTTATGCTGCCCGCATGGCAATGGAGACTGTCGGGAAGCATGTCCCTATCATGCTCTCGGTGACAATCATGGGGCAATCGGGCAGGACATTGTCGGGACAGACGCTTGAGGCTTTCTGTGCCTCGGTGTCCGGTTATGACATATTCTCTGTCGGGCTGAATTGCTCATTTGGTGCAAAACAGATGTTGCCCTTTATCAAGCAGTTGTCGGCAATAGCATCATGCTATGTGACTGCCTATCCCAATGCCGGTTTGCCCAATGAATTTGGCCAATACGAGCAGACTCCTGATGATATGGCAAGAGACTTGGAGGAAATCTTGTCTGGCGGATATGTGAATGTCGTGGGAGGCTGTTGCGGTACTACAGATGCTCACATAAGTAAATATTCGTCCATTATAGGTAAAGCCAAGGTCCATAAACCTAATGTGGCGGCAGGGCATCTGGTGTTGTCGGGTTTGGAAGTGCTCGAAGTGAAGCCCGAGTTTAATTTTGTAAACATAGGCGAGCGTTGCAATGTTGCGGGGTCGAGAAAATTCCTAAGGTTGATAAAAGAGCGGAACTATGATGAAGCCCTACATATCGCAAGGGAACAAGTGGAGAATGGGGCGCAGATTCTCGATGTCAATATGGATGACGGCATGTTGGATGTCAAGTCTGAGATGGTCAATTTCCTTAACTTGTTGGCTTCAGATCCGGACATAGCACGTGTGCCAATTATGGTTGATTCGTCTGATTGGGATGTAATCATGGCAGCCCTCAGGTGTTTGCAGGGCAAGTCTATAGTCAATTCCATCTCATTGAAAGATGGTGAAGATGTTTTCATCAAGAGGGCTTGCGATGCAGTTTCGTTGGGAGCGGCCGTAGTTGTGATGGCTTTTGACGAAAAGGGACAGGCCGACACCTTCGAACGTAGGGTGGAGATTTGTTCACGTTCTTATGACTTGCTTGTGAATAAGGTGGGCATGAAGCCTGCCGACATAATCTTTGACCCAAATATATTAGCCATAGGGACAGGGATTAGAGAACATGACAGATATGCATTGGATTATTTGAGAGCGGTGGAGTGGATACATTTGCATTACCCGCAGGTGAATATCAGTGGCGGGGTGAGCAATTTGTCTTTTGCTTTCCGTGGAAATAACTTCTTGCGTGAGGCGATACACGCAGTCTTCCTTGACCTTGCAATAAAAAAGGGTATGACTATGGGAATAGTCAATCCTTATTCTAAAGTAGCATATTCGGACTTGACTTCAGAACAAGTTGGTATTTTGGAAGATTTCATACTGTGTCGTAGGGAAAATGCTTTGGCAGATGTACTGAAATTGGCCGGTACAACTGTCGCCGACGATGGACTTGACAAGACCAAGTGGCGTTCGTCGAGTGTGGTAGATAGGCTGATTTATTCGTTACAGCACGGCATCGTCGATTATTTGGATGAAGATTTGCATGAAGCCTTGAAATCTTATGACACACCCATTGAGATAATCGAGGGACCATTGATGGACGGAATGAACATCGTGGGGGAACTGTTTTCGACTGGCAAGATGTTTTTGCCGCAAATAGTCAAGACGGCAAGGACGATGAAAAGGGCAGTAGAGATATTGCAGCCATATATTGAGCAAGGAAAAACATCTTCTGCGCACTCAAATGGCCGAATCCTTTTGGCAACGGTTAAGGGCGACGTGCATGACATAGGCAAGAATATTGTCTCGGTAGTGATGGCCTGCAATAATTTTGATGTGATAGATTTGGGCGTTATGGTGCCTGCTGACGACATTGTCAAGGCTGCTATCGAGACGCAGGCCGATGCCGTCGGTCTGAGCGGATTGATTACCCCGTCATTGTCTGAGATGGTGAATGTGGTGCGTCAGATGGAAAAGGCAGGACTTCGCATACCGGTACTCATCGGTGGAGCGACAACGTCACTGAAACACACGGCCATCAAGATAGCTCCCGAATATTCGGGGCCTGTGGCCTATGTCAAGGATGCTTCACAGAACGTACCTGTATTGAAGAGATTATTGGATAGAGCCACTTCGACCTCATATATTGATGAAATAAGTGAAACATATAATAAAATAAGGGCTTCCTACAGTTCGTCACGTCCCGAACTCTTATCTTTGGACGAGGCCAGGAAAAAGAAGCCGGATTTTTTCAAAAACAATTAAACAACAGAAGAAATGTCAAACGTCAAGCAACAATTGGCCAAAGAACTGCTGGCCATAAAAGCCATTAAACTGCAACCGCAAGCACCATTTACTTGGGCTTCGGGATGGAAATCTCCTTTCTATTGCGACAATCGCAAGACACTTTCATATCCTGCATTGAGGACATATATAAAAGAGGAATTCGTCAAACTGGTCAAATCAAACTTCCCCGATGCTGAGGTTGTAGCCGGTGTTGCAACCGGGGCGATAGCACAAGGGGCATTGGTAGCCGATGCACTCGGATTGCCATTCGTCTATGTCCGGTCTTCGCAGAAAGATCATGGCCTTGGCAATCTCGTAGAGGGTTATCTGCCAGAAGGCTCAAAGGTCGTGGTTGTTGAGGATTTGATTTCGACAGGCGGCAGCAGCCTTAAGGCCGTAGAGGCTTTGAGAGGCATGGGCAGCACGGTGGTCGGGATGGTAGCCGCTTACACCTATGGTTTCCCGGTGGCCAAGGCGGCTTTTGAAAAGGCCGATGTCAAGCTGCTCACCCTCACAGATTACGAAGCGGTCGTTGAAACGGCTGCCAGCACTGGATATATCACCGAGGAACAAATAGACACGCTCCACGAATGGAGGAAAAATCCCTCTGAGTGGGGTAAATAAACCGGCGATGGATAAATTTGAAAGTAGCATCAAGGTCATCCCGTATCCTCAGGATAAGGTCTATGCCAAGCTGTCGGATCTGAGAAATCTGGAGAAAGTCAAAGACAGAATTCCTCGTGACAAGGTGAAATCCTTGACTTTTGACACCGACAGCGTGGCGATAGCCATAGATCCGATAGGCAAGGTGACATTGGAAATAATCGAGCGTGAGCCTTGCAAGACTATCAAGTTCGGTTCTCCAGACTCGCCATTGTCGTTCAACTTGTGGGTACAGTTGGTGCCGGTCGATGAGACCACGTGCAAGACGCGCGTGACAATAAAGGTCGAGCTCAATATCCTGACACGCAACCTGATGAAAGGCAAGCTGGAAGAAGCTGTTGAGAAACTCGCCGCGATGATTGCATCGGTAGATTATGATTAAGAATATTGCATATTGGCTGTTGTCGGCATCTTTGTTGCTCATTTCATGTACAAAAGAGGCTGAGACTACCATCCCCGATTGGAGCTTTAGGCCGCTTGACTGCGACATGCGTCAAGCAGCCTATATCTCTTTGCGTTCGCCGGGTGAATTCATCGAGATTTCTTCTTATCAGAATGGGTATCCGATAGGTTATGCCGGAATAATTGTCGGGTTGTCGTCCACGGTCATGGATTTTAATGGCGAGCTTGAGTACTTTGCCTTTGACAGCGCATGTCCCGTCGAGGCAGACCGCAGTGTGGCTGTCCGCATCGACGATGGTGACAGAGGCAAGGCTACATGTCCCAAATGCGGGGCACGGTTTGATCTCAACAATGGCGGCACGCCAATCTCAGGCAGTGACAATTTTATGAAACGTTATACTGTAATAAAAGTCAGTCAGGACATAATCAGAATAACAGGTGATTAAATGACATGAGACGATGCCTCGCAGCCATATTGCTTTTGCTCCTGTCGCTCTCGGCCTGTCCGCAGAAAGTCGGATTGGTCTTGAGTGGTGGTGGGGCCAAGGGGTTGGCACACATAGGCATCATCAAAGCTCTGGAAGAGAATGATATCCCCATTGACTGCATAACAGGCACGTCTATGGGGGCTATCGTGGGTGCACTCTATGCCATGGGGTATTCGCCGGATGAGATGGAGACCCTTGTCAAGTCAGAAGATTTCAAACGTTGGTATTCCGGGCAAATAGAGGACAAATACATATATTATTTCAAGCGTGACAAGGCTACGCCTGATTTCTTCAACCTCAAGATATCATTCCGGGACTCGACACAGCGCAAGCAGCATTTCCTGCCTACCAATCTGGTCAATCCGGTGCAGATGAACATTGCATTTCTCTATGTCTTTGCCGGTGCGACGGCTCAGTGCCGTGGTGATTTTGATGATTTGTTCGTGCCATTCAGGAGCGTGGCTTCAGATGTCTATCACAAACGCGAAGTCATTTATCGCAGTGGAGACCTCGGTGATGCTGTGAGGGCGTCGATGAGTTTCCCGCTTGTGTTCAAGCCGATAATGCAGGATTCGACATTGGTGTATGATGGCGGTATATACAATAACTTTCCCGCCGATGTAATGGTCGAAGACTTTCATCCGGATATAATAATAGGTAGTGTCGTAGCCTCTAACCCGAGCAAACCGGATGAGAAAGACATTATAGGGCAAGTGGAGAATATGATTATGCAGAAGTCAGACTATACGCTGCCTGACTCCTCAGACATCATGATGAGATTCCATTTCAAGGATGTCAATTTGCTCGACTTCGATAAAGTCAATCAGATATCCAAGATTGGCTATGACAGGGCAATGTCAATGATGGACACGATAAAAAGCCGCATCACGAGACGGGTCAGCAAGGCTGAGATGGATTTGCGTCGCGAATTGTACAAGGCGCGGTTGCCCGAATTGGTATTTAAAAACATATATGTCACGGGGACATCTGAAGAGCAAAGCGACTATATAAAGCGCGAGATATACAACACAGGCAAGTCCAGAAACTCTTTTACTTTTGAAGAATTCAAGGTGAGCTATTTCAAGTTGCTTGCCGACGGCATAATATCCGAGATCATTCCTCATGCTGTCTACAATCCTGACGCCAAAGCCTATGACATGTATCTGGATGTCAAGATGGGGACTCCGTTTTCCATACGTCTTGGCGGGCACATATCCAATATCTCCAACCAGATATATGTAGGTGCTTCCTATAAGAACCTGCATCATTATTCCAAAGAGTTTTCGCTCGAAGGACAGCTGGGCAGGGTGTACAACAATGTGCAGTTGATGGCCAAATTTGATTTTGCTACATCTATCCCAATCTCATATAGGGTCATTGCATCATTCTCGAGTTATGACTATTTTAATAGTGATAATCTGTTCTTTAAGCGTGAAAGGCCGTCAATCAACCGTAAAGTCGAGAGTTTCGTCAAATTGAAGCTCGCGTTCCCCTTTATGCTTAACAAGAAAGCAGAGATTAGCCTCGGCGGTGCCAGACAAGTGGACACCTATTCACAGTCGAGTGTCATAGATTTCGGCAACATAACGCGTGACAAGAGTACTTACAGTCTGTTTGGCGGCTCATTGCTGTTTGGCGGTAATACTTTAAACTCCAAGCAATTTGCCACTCAGGGCAGTCGCGACGAACTCACGGCTCAGGTGTATGTCGGACATGAGTATTATGACCCTGCAGACCCCTCGGTAGGCAATCAAATCGTGGACAAGGTGGCGTGGCTGCAAGTGACTTACAAAAACGAGACTTATTTCACCATTAACAAGCATTGGACATTGGGCTCCTACATAGAGGGTTATTATTCGTCGCGCAATTTCTCTCACAACTATACGGCCACGATGCTCGCTGCCGGCCAGTTTGCCCCGGCCGCCCAGCTCAAGCTCACTTACAACGATGAGTTCCGTGCCAACCAATATCTCGCAGCCGGCGTCAGACCAATCTACAGGTTCAATGACATGTTTCACATCCGTGGTGAGGTATATGGATTTCTGCCCATATTCCCGATCGAGAGGACCAACCTCAATATGGCACAGTATGGCAAGCTCTTCTCCCGCTTGAATTGCTTCGCCCAGTTGTCCGGTGTCTGTGTCCTGCCATTTGCAGCTATCAGTGCCTATATCAACTATTCACGCTATCCCAGCTCGTGGAATTTTGGCATTACGCTGGGCTGGCAAATCTTTAATGAAAGCTTTTTTGATTGAAAAACATGCCTTGGAATTTGTGTATTAAATAATAAGGCTATATCTTTGCACCCGATTCAAATGAAGGTCCCTTAGCTTAACTGAATAGAGCATCTGACTACGGATCAGAAGGTTACAGGTTTGAATCCTGTAGGGATCACTACCAGTCATGACGGCTCCTTAGCTCAACTGAATAGAGCATCTGACTACGGATCAGAAGGTTACAGGTTTGAATCCTGTAGGAGTCACTCAATGGGGGAAGCCACATGCCGGTTTCCTCCATTGCTTTATATGCCCCGGCCATCGGCGCTCTCACGCGCATGATGCACAGTGAGGCGAGCCGGCCTGCGGCATACGGTCTTTTGCCCGTCAGCATACAATGTTTTCGGGTGTGGCATTAGATGCAGCGGGTCATGGCATCAGATGTTTTCACGTCTGTCATCAGATGCCACGTGCATGGGCGCCGAGGCGTCCCGGACATGAGGATTGTCATAAGGAACACTAAAATTTTATGGGACATTGCAAAATGACTAAATTTGCAGTCTACTTTATCAGAAAGAGGAAATCCATTTATGAAACGATTTTTTGATGACATAGAGGTCGACAATCCGTTTTCGCTCATCGCGGATGTCGACAGCAATGGCGATGCTGTGGCCGACAAGTTGGATTGGGACAAGATTTTCCCAGTCCTGCCGCTGCGCAACATGGTGCTTTTCCCCGGCATAGTGATGCCTGTCAGCGTGGGGCGTGCATCGTCGCTCAAACTGATACGCGCGGCGATGAAGGATGAGTCTGAAATAGCAGTCTTTTGCCAAGTAAATGCAGAGGTTGACTATCCTGACTTCGTCGATCTGCATACAGTCGGCACGCTGGCCAAGATAGTGCGGATACTCGAGATGCCTGATCATTCGGTCACGGTCATCCTCCATGGGCTGACGCGCATAATACTCAATGACGTGGTGGAAAACGACCCTTATATGCGGGGACACATCTCTTCATACCGCGAGATTAAGCCTGAGCCGAATGATGATAATTACAAGATGCTGCTCGACAGCTGCAAGGACCGCGTATTGAAGTATATGAAGACCGTCGACAGCAATAATCCCGGCGAGATGGGCTTTGCGGTGCAAAACATCAGCAACTCACAGTCATTGATCAACTTCGTATGTGCCAATTTCCCAATCTCCAAGGACGAGAAAGTGCGTCTGCTGAGTTTCCCCAAATTGTCCCAGCGCGCATTCCACTTGCTCGAGTTGCTCAATCGCGAGATACAGTATGCCGAAATCAAGGCTTCAATTATCTCGAAGGCAAAGGAAGACATAGACCAGCAGCAGCGTGAATATTTCCTGCAGCAACAGATGAAGACCATACAGAATGAACTCGGTGATTCGGTCGAAGATCAAGAGTATGATGAGCTGCAGAAAAAAGGCGAGGCGAAAAAATGGAGCAAGGATGTGGCCGAGTACTTCCAAAAGGAACTCAACAAGTTGTTGCACATCAACCAGCAGTCACCGGACTATAATGTGCAGCTCAACTATCTCCAGACGATGCTCAATCTGCCTTGGGATGAGTGCACAGAGGACAATCTGAATATCAAAAATGCCGAAAAGGTCCTTGACAAAGACCATTTCGGGCTTAAGAAAGTGAAGGAACGCATCCTCGAGCACCTGTCCGTGCTGAAACTCAAGAAGGACTTCAAATCGCCGATAATATGCTTGTACGGACCTCCGGGCGTAGGCAAGACTTCGCTCGGGCGGTCGATTGCCGCAGCACTTAAGCGGAAGTACATTAGGATGTCACTCGGCGGTGTGCATGACGAGGCCGAAATCCGCGGACACCGCAAGACCTATATCGGGGCTATGCCCGGACGGATATTAAAGGGGCTTATCAAGGCAGGCTCATCCAATCCTGTATTCATATTGGACGAGATTGACAAGATCAGCTCAGACAGGCAGGGTGACCCGGCATCGGCATTGCTCGAAGTGCTCGACCCGGAGCAGAACAATACGTTCCATGACAACTATTTGGACTTGGACTATGACTTGTCCAAGGTCATGTTTATCGCGACGGCAAACAATATCGGGACTATTCCTGCGCCGTTGCTTGACCGCATGGAACTAATCGAAGTGAGCGGATATATCCTCGAGGAAAAAGTCGAGATAGCCCGCAAGCATCTTATCCCCAAGGCTATTGTGGCAAATGGTCTGGAGGATGTGAACCTGAGATTCACAAGGCAGGCCATCGAGAAGATTATCGGGTCATATACCCGTGAGAGCGGTGTCCGCGAACTGGAGAAGAAAATCAACAAGATAATGCGTAAACAGGCACGTTTCGTCGCAGAGGATGGACAAGTGCACGACGAAGTAATCAAGCCCGGGAATGTGCCTTTCTATCTTGGTAAAGAGGAATACTTCAACGACAAGTACCAAGGCAATGAATATGCCGGTGTGGTGACAGGACTGGCATGGACGGCTGTCGGCGGCGAGATACTGTTCATCGAGACGAGTCTCAGCAAGGGCAAGGGCAATAAATTGACCCTGACCGGCAATTTGGGTGATGTAATGAAGGAGTCGGCAATGCTGGCATTCGAATATGTCCATTCGCATGCTGCCGCATTGGGCATACCTTATGAGGTCTTCGACAATTGGAATGTACATGTCCATGTGCCTGAAGGCGCTATACCTAAGGATGGACCCTCTGCCGGCATCACTATGACCACGGCAATAGCCTCGGCTTTGACCCAACGCAAAGTGAGGGCAAATCTGGCAATGACGGGAGAGATTACCCTGCGCGGCAAGGTGCTCCCTGTCGGGGGTATCAAGGAGAAAATCCTTGCTGCCAAGCGTGCAGGCATAACAGACATTATAATGTGCCGTGAGAATGAGCGTGATATATTGGACATAGAGCCAATGTATATCGATGGCCTGACATTCCACTATGTGGATGACGTGCGCGAAGTGCTTGACTACGCCCTTCTGGATGAGAAGGTCGCCAATCCTCTGGATTTAAGTAAATAATAATCAGACAATGGATTTTAGAATTGAGGGCAGAGACCGTTTGACCAACGCCCGCGCCGGGGTGATTGCTACAGATCATGGCGACATTATGACGCCGATCTTTATGCCCGTAGGCACGGTCGGGTCGGTCAAAACTGTGCATTTGACAGAGCTTATCAATGATGTCAAGGCGCAGATTATCCTTGGCAACACTTATCATCTCTACTTGCGTCCAGGGCTTGAAGTGCTGGAACGTGCCGGAGGTTTGCACAGATTCAACGGTTTCACGCGTCCCATGCTGACAGACAGTGGCGGATTTCAGGTGTTCTCGCTGTCAGGTATTCGCAAATTGACAGAGGAGGGGGTAGAATTCCGTTCACATATCGATGGGAGCAAGCACTTCTTTTCGCCCGAGAGAGTCATGGACATTGAGCGGAGCATCGGTGCAGACATTGTAATGGCGCTGGACGAATGTACTCCCGGTACGGCTGACTATGCCTATGCCAAGAAGTCAATGGAAATGACCCACAGGTGGCTTGACCGCTGTGTGGCTAGGTTTGATTCTACTCAGCCTAAGTATGGATATGAACAAACTTTGTTCCCAATAGTTCAGGGATGTGTATACCCGGATTTGCGGAAAAGGTCGGCAGAATACATCGCATCCAAAGGTGCCTTCGGAAATGCCATCGGAGGCTTGGCTGTCGGCGAACCAGTGGACAAGATGTATGAGATGATTGAAGTCGTCAATGAGATTTTGCCATCTGACAGACCACGTTATTTGATGGGGGTAGGCACACCTGTCAATATATTGGAGGGGATAGAGCGTGGAGTGGATATGTTTGATTGTGTAATGCCGACACGCAACGGGCGCAATGCGATGCTGTTTACGAAAAACGGCATTATGAACATGAGGAATAAAAAGTGGGAGTTTGACTTCTCGCCGATTGAGGAGGATGGTGCGTCTTATGTCGATACACTTTATAGCCGCGCATATCTGCGCCACTTGTTCCATGCCCATGAATTCTTGGCAATGCAAATAGCGTCAGTGCATAATCTCGCGTTTTATCTGTGGCTTGTCACCGAGGCACGCATCCATATCATTGAAGGGGATTTTGCTGTGTGGAAAGCGAAAATGGTAGAAAGACTATCAACCAGATTGTGATTGTCCGATGAACAAACTATTCACAAGGCTCGATAGCTATATAATCAAGAAGTTCTTGGGGACTTATCTGTTCGCCATAGCACTGATTATATCCATAGCCGTAGTTTTTGATATAAATGAGAAGATGGACAAGTTTATTGGCAATGACGCTCCGCTCTCAGCCATCATCTTCGACTATTATATGAATTTTATCCCCTATTTTGCCAATTTGTTCAGTCCGTTGTTTGTCTTTGTGGCTGTCATATTCTTTACATCCAAGCTGGCGGAGAATTCAGAGATAATAGCAATGTATGCTTCAGGGGTCAGCTTCACACGTCTCATGCGGCCATATATGATTTCTGCTGCATTTATTGCAGTACTCACATTCTGTCTGGGGGCTTATGTCATCCCACGCGGCAGTGCGGTGCGGCTGGAGTTCGAGGACCGTTATATCAAAAAGAAGAAAGCAGATTTCGCCAGCAACGTGCAACTTGCCGTCGGCGACGGCATGATAGCCTATCTTGACCAGTTCTCAAGGAACAACAATACCGGTTATCGCTTCTCTCTCGATAAGTTTGAGGACAAGAAACTCGTCTCGCACCTCACGGCCAGAAGCATCATATATGACACCTTGGCCAATAATCATACGTGGAAACTGCGTAATTATATGATACGCACGTTTGATGATATGCGCGAGACCATAACGAGAGGTTATGAAATGGATACGGTAATCAATATGGAGCCCTCAGACTTCCTTATAATGCGCGGGCAGGAGCAGATCATGACATCCCCGCAGCTGGACACGTATATCGACAACCAGAAGTCGAGGGGCTTTGCCAACATCAAGGAATTTGAAATAGAATACCACAAACGCATCGCCATGTCATTTGCGGCATTCATATTGACGGCTATCGGAGCATCACTCTCTTCGCGCAAAGTCAAGGGGGGGATGGGGCTTCACCTCGGCATTGGCCTTGCATTGAGCTTTTCTTATATATTGTTCCAGACAGTGTCCTCGACATTTGCCATCAATGGCGACACACCGCCGGCTATCGCCGTGTGGATACCCAATGCACTCTATGCCATTGTAGCCGTCATACTTTATAAAAGAGCATTGAAGTGACCGATGATTGATTTGGATAGTCTGAACGAAAACCAGCGTGCCGCCGTCGAGTGCATCGATGTCCCGTCGCTTGTGGTGGCGGGGGCAGGCTCGGGCAAGACACGGGTACTGACCTACAAGATTGCATACTTGCTGGACAGGCATATTGACCCGGCGAGCATACTGGCATTGACTTTCACCAAGAAAGCCGCCAATGAAATGAAAGAGAGGATAGCCTCGATGGTCGGACATCAATTGGCGCGGCGACTGTGGATGGGGACATTCCACTCGGTCTTCATGCGTATCCTCCAGACAGAGCATGAACTGGTCGGTTTCCCCCGCAACTTCACCATCTATGACAATACCGACTCGCGCAATCTGGTCAAGGCTCTGGTCAAGGAGATGGGGCTCGACGACAAGCAATATAAGCCCGGCGATGTCTTTGCCCGCATCTCTAATGCCAAGAATGCGCTCATCTCGCCATCAGAGTATGCCGCCAAGATGATGGAACACGACCGCTCGACAGGCAAGCCCTCACTCGCCAAAATCTATAAGGCATATTGGGATCGCTGCCGCCAGTGCGGAGTGATGGATTTCGATGACCTGCTGGTCTACACCTACCTGCTATTCCACAACAACCCTGAGGTGTGCCGCCGCTATGCAGAGATGTTCAGATATATATTGGTGGATGAATACCAAGACACCAACTTCGCCCAGCACAAGATCATGACACAACTCTCGCAGCAGGGCAACGTCATCTGTGTCGTGGGCGACGATGCACAGAGCATATACTCGTTTCGCGGAGCCAAGATTGACAACATCCTCTCGTTCACCAAACTGTATCCCAACGCCAAGATATTCAAGCTGGAGCAAAACTACCGCTCGACACAGAGCATAGTCTCGGCGGCCAACAGCCTGATAAAGAAAAATCTCCGACAAATCCCCAAGGACACCTATTCCTGCGGTGAGACCGGTCAGAAACTGCAACTCATCCGTGCCTATACAGACCTTGAGGAAGCTGTCATCGTAGTCGGAAAAATAAAGAATTTGCTCGCCGCCGGCGAACCGGCAAATGAAATCACAATCCTCTATCGCACCAACTCGCAGTCGCGTGTATTCGAGGAGGAGCTGGTGAAAAACAATGTCCCGCACAAAGTCTATGGAGGAATGTCTTTCTACCAGCGTAAAGAGATCAAGGATGTAATGGCCTACTTCCGTCTCGTCTGCAACCCGAATGACGAAGAAGCGTTCAAGCGCGTCATCAATTACCCTAAGCGGGGCATCGGCGATACGACAGTCGGACGCATATCGGCGGAGGCATTGCGTCGGGGAGTGTCGCTGTGGCAAGTGGCGTCAGACCTCTCGGCCTATGACACAGGCATCTCTCCGTCATCGGCTGCCAAGGTCAAAGTTTTCGCATCGCTCATCGAGCGTCTGCAAGGCGAAGCTGCAGGTGCCGATGTATCTGCCGCCGACATGACCGACAGAATATTGCAACAGACAGGCATAAAGCGCGAGCTGGCCGCATCGACCGACATCGAGGATATCTCAAAGCGTGAGAATGTCGAGGAGCTGTATAATGCCATAGCGTCCTATTGTCAGGAGCAGCAGGAGGAGAGCGGGCGAGTGGTGACACTCAATGACTACCTTGCCGAGGTGTCACTATTGTCAGACATTACCGAGACACAGGACGATGCTGTCGCCCCGCGTGTCAATCTGATGACCATACATGCGGCCAAAGGACTGGAGTTCGCAGACGTGTTCATCGTGGGGCTTGAGGACGGACTCTTCCCCTACGTGATGGACTATGAGACCCCGCCGGCCATCGAGGAGGAGAGAAGGCTCTGTTATGTGGCAATCACACGTGCCAAACGCCGTTGTTATTTGTCATATACTTTATCACGTTTCCGTTTTGGCAAGATGGAAGCCTGTCGTCCCAGCCGATTCATAGCCGACATCGACAGCCGCTACATCCAGTCGTCGGCATCTGCCGCGCCTGCTGCCGGACGCCGGCCGGTTGTAGCCGCGAGCCCGGCCACGCTGCAACGCATCAGGCAGAGCGAGACTCCGTCTGCCGCCACCCGCGACTATTCACCCGAGTATGGGGTCAGGGTGGGCGACCGCATCAGGCATGAGCGCTTCGGCCTCGGCACGATAACCCGCATCGAGGACACGGGCGACAGCACGCGCGCCCACGTCGAGTTTGACAATGTCGGCAGCAAGCAGTTGTTGCTCAAGTATGCCAAGTTCACCAAAGCAGATTGACTGTCCGTAGGCCTGACGACAATAGACATCAAGCGGCGACATGAGCCATGAGGCCATATCGCCGCTTGATGCTTTTTTATGCAAAGCTCCGGTCTACTCGAATGTTATATCTATGTCCATGCCTTTTGCATCATTACCGTGACTTCCGTCTTGGCCTGCCGGCTTTTTGTCCTCATTGTCGTTTTGCCGGTTGATATAGTCGAGGACTTCATGCAGCCCGTTGGTGAACTTTCCAAAATCTTCCGGATAGAGGAATATTTTATGTTTCTCAAAATTAAGGTGGGCTTCGTCACCGCTGCCTACGGTTATCTTTTTGCTTTCGGTGATTGCAAGGAACAATTCTCCACGCCTGCTTCGCTTGACATCAAGATAATAAATTCTCTTTCCTGCCTTTACCGACTTTGAATAAATGATATCCTTGTCGATGGCATCAGATGTGCTTTTCTTCTTAAAATCTTCCATAACATCGTATACGTATAATCAACATGTCCGCAATAATAGTGTTTTTATTTTGATTAACAATATTTCGCCTTGTCAAATATGCCCGATTTATTATACAAAGCGGCATATTGTGGCATTGTCGTGCTTATGCGGCTTCCGGTGGGCGTGAGGATGACATTCTCAGGCATGGCAGGCAATTTGTCCCGTGGTCGTGCATAATTTATATTTACCGTCGTTGAATATATGTTTAACGACGTTGAATATATATTTAACGTCGGTGAATATATAGCTATCGTCGGTGTATAGAGATTGTGCCGTATGTCCCGGATGATCGGGTGCGGAGCTATGGCAAATTGTGCGGGGCGGCCAATATTTCAGGCCCATCTGTTTCACCGCTTGTGAATTGTTTCTGTCCTTAGGACGGAATGTCTTATCTTTGCCCGTCACAAATATTGTTTACCGAATGACTATCACTATCAAGACTACCATGGGCGACGTGACCGTCATGCTCTATGACGAGACACCGCTGCACAGAGACAATTTCCTGAAACTGACCGCTGACGGGACCTATCGCGACACATTGTTTCACCGTGTCATACGTGATTTTATGGTACAGGCCGGTGACCCTGAGTCCAAAGGTGCGCCGCGCGGCAAGATGCTCGGCAGTGGCGACGTGGGCTATACGGTGCCTGCCGAGTTTGACGTGCCACGCCACTATCACAAGCGCGGAGCCCTCGCAGCCGCGCGCCTTGGTGATGAGGCAAATCCACGGCGTGAGTCGTCGGGCTGCCAATTCTATATAGTCGTCGGCAGGAAGTATTCTGAAAAGGAACTCCGCAAGCTCGAGCGACAGATTAATGAGTCGCGTGTCGAAGCCGTATTCAATGATGAGGCAGGCAAGCATTATGACGAAATCAAGCGTCTGCGCCTGGCCCGCGACCGTGAGGGGTTGCAGGCGTTGCTCGCGCGCATTGAGGCCAAAGCACGCGAGGGGGTGGCAGGGCAGGGAGCATTTGCCTTCACCGACGAGCAGGTCCGTGACTATGTCGAGGTAGGCGGCACGCCGTTTCTCGACGGGCAATACACCGTCTTCGGCGAAGTGACGGATGGAATGGATGTAATCGAAGCCATACAGGGTGTGGTGACGGACCGCAACGACCGCCCGGTGGAAGACATCAGGATAATAGATGTAGTGGCAAATGATTGAAGTCAATCGTCACAGACTGGCCAATGGCCTGCGGATAGTCCATTCGCAAGCCAAGGGTGCACGTATGGTGGCCGTCGATGTCCTCTATGGGGTAGGGTCGAGGGATGAAGTGCCGGGCAAGACGGGACTGGCGCATCTGTTGGAGCATCTGATGTTCAACGGCTCGGCCGGTGTGCGTGACTTCAGTGCATGTGTGCAGGATGCGGCAGGAGAGTGCAATGCATGGACCAACTGTGATGTCACAAACTACTATATGTCTTTGCCGCCCTGCAATGTCGAGACGGCATTCTGGCTTGAGTCTGACCGCATGGCTTCGCTCAACCTTGATTTGCAGAGTGTCACGACGCAGCGTGATGTGGTGACCGAGGAGTTCAAGCAGAGAGTCTATAATGCTCCCTACGGCGACATCGGTCATCTGCTGCGCGGATTGTGCTACACGCGCCATCCTTACCGTTGGCCGACGGTGGGCAGTTGCATCGATGATGTGGCAAGCCTTGGTGTAGATGATGTGAAGGCATTTTATTCGGCCTATTACAATCCTTGCAATGCGGTCTTGTCGGTAGTGGGCGACATCAGCATGGACAGTGTCATAGGCCTTGCCGACAAGTGGTTTGGTGGAATAGCCGGTGTCCCGGTGCCTGTGAGGACTTATGATGCCGAGCCTGCGCAAGAGTCGCGTCGCCTGTTGCAGGTGGAGCGTGGCGTGCCGGTCGATACCATTTATATGGCATTCCCCATGGTGGAGAGGATGCACGGCGATTTCTATGTCTATGACATAATCTCTGACATACTTTCGAATGGCAAGTCGAGCCGTGTGGTCAATAATCTGGTCAGGCGCGACAAGGTGTTTTCGACTATTGATGCCTATATTGACGGGTCGATGGATGCCGGATTGTTTCATGTAGATGGCAAGTTGAGCCCCGGCGTAACCTTTGAACAGGCTGAGGAGAAGATACGTGGCGAGATTGCGGCCTTGGCCGGCCGGCCTGTCATGGGACATGAGTTGGAAAAGGTGAAGAACAAGTATGAAAGCAATTTCATGTTTTCAAACCTCAATAATCTCAATCTGGCTTATTCACTTGCTTACTATGAACTGCTCGGAGATGCCCGCGGCATAAACAGTGAGGTGGAGAAGTACAAATCTGTCACGGCGGCAGATATTTCGCGTGTCCTTTCCGGGCATTTCACGGATAGCAATTCGAGCGTGGTGTATTACAAGGCCGTGTGAGATGGATGCTGTGGTAAGTTTTGATTCGGCTTCGGCGCCGCGGCGTGTGATTGTCAGACTGCCGGTGTCCAAGAGCATTATCAACCGCCTTGCCATAATCTATGCCCTGTCGGGGCGTGTGGACGAATTGGAGTGTTATGCAGCGAGCTCCGGTGATGCTGATGTGATGCTCAAGGCACTGTCCCGCCGGTCTGAGGTGGTGGATGTCGGCGACTCGGGGACGGCTATGCGGTTTTTGATGTCTTATTTTTCTTACATGGGGCGTCCGGTCACATTGGCCGGCAGCAGACGTCTCTGCCAACGGCCTGTGGCAGACCTTGCCGATGCACTGACAACTCTCGGGGCCGAGATTGAATTTCCTTGCGATGACGGTTATCCCCCGGTGCGGATAGTCAAGGGCTTGCGTCGCTGTGGGGGAGAGGTGGATTTCGGCAAAGGAATTCCCAGTTCGCAATATGTCTCATCACTGATGCTCATTGCTCCGATGCTCGATGAGGGAATGCGGATAATCTTGCCAGACATCACTCCTTCCTATCCATATATAGATATGACTGCCCGTCTGATGCGCAGATGTGGTGCAGATGTGTCATCAGACGGCCGGTCGGTGTCGGTGCTTCACTCGTCATATTGCCTGCCAGAGTCGCCAAAGGTGGAGGCTGACTGGAGTGCTGCGTCATTCTGGTATGAATTTGCCGCGATGCACCGTGATGTGACCATAGTCCTCCCGGATCTCGCAGAGCAAAGCATACAGGGTGATGCTGCCGTCGTGTCATTGTTCGGAGCATTGGGCGTAGAGACACGATGGATTGACGGGCAGTGCGTGCTGCATGCCTCTTGTGCGGCGGCAAATCACTTGGATTTGTGCCTTGAGGATGTGCCAGACTTGGTACTGCCTTTCGTGGTCGCTTGCTTATCAACGGCTACTACATTCGAAATCTCAGGTATAAAACATCTGCGGATAAAAGAGTCCGACCGCATAGCATCTTTGATTGATGGTGCTTCGCAATTAGGTTTTGTACTCAAATGGAGCGGGCAATCGGGGACTTTGTCATGGGATGGCTCGCAGTGCAAGCGGCCCCGCATCCCGGTGGTCGATGCCCGTGGCGATCACCGGGTGGCCATGGTCTTTGCTCTGGCATCTTCAACGTTTGGTCCATTGAAGATAATAGGCATGGACAGTGTGAACAAATCCTATCCGGGCTTTATGTCAGACATAAATATTGCGGGTTTCTCGACCGGAATATTATGATTTGAAATCTGCCGTGAGCAATTCTTTGGCCTTCTGCAAAGTGGAAAAACACTTTTTTGATATATTTGCCGCAAATATTAGTTAAAGCTAACAACAATGTATAGGACACATACTTGCGGAGAACTCCGTTTGCCTGACGTGGGTAAAACCGTCACTTTGGCAGGCTGGGTACAGAGACTCCGGAAAATGGGTGGCATGACATTCGTGGATTTGCGTGACCGTTATGGAATGACACAGCTGGTATTCAATGACGAGCACATACCGGGCATCAGCGACCAAGCGAATAAGTTGGGACGTGAATATGTCCTGCAAGTCACCGGCTGCGTGAATGAACGTAGCAGCAAGAATGCCAATCTGCCGACCGGCGATATCGAGGTATTGGTAGATAAGTTGGTGGTGTTGAATCAATCCGTGGTTCCTCCGTTTACAATCGAGGACAATACTGACGGAGGCGATGACCTTAGGATGAAATACCGGTATCTGGATTTGCGGCGTAATGCGGTGCGTAAAAACCTTGAATTGCGTCACAAGATGGCATTCGAGGTAAGGGCATATCTTGACAAACTTGGTTTCCTTGAGGTTGAGACCCCGGTACTCGTAAATTCTACCCCGGAAGGAGCGAGGGATTTTGTCGTGCCGTCGCGTATGAATCCCGGCCAGTTTTATGCTCTTCCGCAATCACCACAGACCTTGAAGCAATTGCTGATGGTGTCAGGATTTGACCGCTATTTCCAGATAGTGAAATGCTTCAGAGATGAAGACCTGCGTGCTGATCGTCAGCCCGAATTCACCCAGATTGACTGTGAGATGAGTTTTGTGGAGCAGGAGGATGTGCTCGAAATATTTGAGGGCATGATCAAACATCTCTTCAAAGTAGTCAAAGGAATCGATTTTACCGGGCCGTTCAGGCGCATGACTTGGCATGATGCAATGAAATATTATGGCAGTGACAAGCCTGACCTTCGCTTTGGGATGCGTTTTGTCGAGCTGATGGATGTAATGCAAGGACATGGTTTCACGGTGTTTGACAATGCCAAGTATATTGGTGGCATCTGTGCCAAGGGCGCAGCGACTTATACACGCAAGCAGTTGGATCAACTGACAGACTTCGTAAAACGTCCTCAGGTAGGGGCTAAAGGACTTGTCTATGCGCGTATCGAGGCTGATGGCAATGTGAAGTCCAGTGTAGATAAGTTCTATTCACAGGAACAACTGCAAGCCATGAAAGCTAAGTTTGATGCCGAGCCCGGAGACCTCATCCTCATCCTCTCGGGGGACGACGCAATGAAGACAAGGAAGCAACTCTGTGAACTCCGTCTCGAAATGGGCAACCAGCTCGGGTTGAGGGATAAGGACAGATATGAATGTCTTTGGGTCATCGACTTCCCCCTGTTTGAGTGGAATGAAGAAGACCAGCGCTATTATGCCATGCATCATCCGTTTACATCACCCAAGCCTGAGGACATACCGTTCCTCGAGACAGACACAGGCAATGTGCGTGCCAATGCTTACGATATGGTAATCAATGGTGTCGAAGTCGGTGGTGGCTCGATAAGGATACATGACAGCCAATTGCAAGACCAAATGTTCCGTCTCCTTGGTTTTACCGAAGAGAGGGCGCAGGAGCAGTTTGGCTTCCTAATGAATGCATTCAAATATGGTGCACCTCCTCATGGCGGTCTGGCTTTCGGCTTGGACAGGCTCGTGTCGATGTTTGCAGGCCTTGATTCGATAAGGGACTGTATTGCATTCCCCAAGAACAATTCCGGGCGGGATGTGATGTTGGATGCTCCATCTGTGCTTGATGATGCGCAGCTTGATGAATTGCAGATAAGGGTTGAACTAAAGCAACAAGACAAGTAAACAGGCGGGGGGACTCGTTCCCCCCTTTCTTTTATATTTATATTATATGAGTGAGACCCGCAGTCAGCTGTTGAGATTTTGTTTGATAGGTATGCTCAACGGGGCTATTACCTATATATCTCTGTTTGTATTCAACCGCATCCTCGGGCTGTCGCTCCACATGTCAAACTTCATAGGATATTTGCTCGTATTGGCTCACAGTTTCATCTGGAGCAAGCTATGGATATTCAAGAGCCACGGGAGCAATATCATGAGAGAGTTTGCCATCTTCACCATCACATTCCTTGTCGCCTATACGATGCAGTTTGTGACGTTTTATTCGCTTACCAAAGCAATAGGGGTGAATGAATATTGGGCCAACCTTGTCAGCCTTATAGTGTTCGGGGCATCCAATTTCCTGATTAACCGCAACTATACGTTCAGGCACAGCTCCTGATAGTGTGGTATGCCGTGCACGGCCTTGATGCTGCCGCTAATGTAATCGATGTTGAAGCAATAGTGTGTCAATCCGTTGCTCAGCATTAGATAGTTGGCATGGAGCGCCATGTTGTAGATGTATGCCTGCTTGAAGACTGCTTCGTCAATGATTATCGACGGAGCTTTATACTCGACTATGACTTTGGGCTGCGATGCCATGTCAAACACCACTGTGTCACATCTGTATTTCACTGAATTAAGCTCGATTGAGACTTCATTGTTCATCAATCCGCGCGGGAAGCCACGATGATTGATCAGGAAATTGACAAACCGTTGTCTCACCATTTCCTCTGGTGTGAATCTGACATACCGCCTGCGGAGCGGGTCAAAAACATAAGGCACACCGGCCATTTGCTTAAATCTTAATCCTGCTTGGGGCAGATTTAGTTCAATCATCCTATATTTGTAATCGACAACGGTCGATACAAAATTATATATAATCAATGAAAACTAAAGAAGAGATAGTCGCCAATTGGCTTCCCCGTTACACCAAACGGCCTTTGGAACAGTTCACTGAATACATACTGCTGACCAATTTCAACAAATACGTAGAGATTTTCTCCGATATCTTCGGTTCGCCGATATTGGGTCATGACGCCAACATGACTTCTTCCAGTGCCGAGGGCATCACAATCATCAACTTCGGGATGGGCAGTCCCAATGCTGCGATAATCATGGATCTGCTCAGTGCCATTAACCCCAAAGCGTGCCTCTTCCTTGGCAAATGCGGAGGCATCAATCGCAAGAACAAGATAGGGGACTTCATCCTGCCGATAGCCGCCATACGCGGCGAGGGGACGAGCGACGATTATTTCCCGCCACAGGTGCCTGCACTGCCTGCATTCATGTTGCAGCGAGCGGTGTCGTCAGCCATCCGTGACCACGCCCGCGATTATTGGACAGGGACGGTCTATACTACCAACCGCCGCATCTGGGAGCACGACCAGCAGTTCAAGGACTATCTGCTGACTACACGCGCCATGGCTGTCGATATGGAGACCGCCACGCTATTCAGCGTCGGTTTTGCCAATCACATACCCACCGGCGCATTACTCCTCGTCTCTGACCAGCCGATGTTGCCCGAAGGTGTGAAAACCGAAGAGAGTGACCGCATGGTGACGCAAAACTATGTGGAGGACCACGTCAAGATAGGCATCGAGTCATTGCGTATGATTATCGATGAAAAAAAGACTGTCAGACATCTGAAATTCGACTGGTAATGGTCACCCGCCAATTGTCATTCGACGACATTGTCAAGGCTGTCCGTGCCAAGGATTACAGCCCGATTTATCTCTTGATGGGAGACGAGACATATTATATCGACCGTCTTGACAAGCTCTTTGAAAGTACCGTGCTGACCGAAGATGAGCGGGAGATGAACCTGACAATCCTGTATGGCCGCGACGTGAATGCCGAAACCATCATCAACGAAGCACGACGCTATCCTGTCATGGGAGCCGCGAGGCAGCTGGTCATAGTGCGCGAGCTGCAGGGCATGGATGACGACATTGACAAACTGCTCGCCTATGTCCGGCGCCCGAATCCTACGGCATTGCTCGTCCTATGTTATATGAACGGCACGATAGACCGCCGCAAAAAGATAGTGGACGAAATAGGCAGAGTGGGCACTGTCTATGTGGCCGACAAGATGAAAGAAGCCCAGCTACCCACCTTCATACGCACATATACGACGCGCCGTAAGGCCAAGATCGACGATGATGCGGCAGTATTGCTCGCAGCCCACGTGGGCAGTGACTTGAACAAGATTGCCAATGAATTGGACAAACTGCTCATCCTCACGCGCGGCGGTACAATAGACCGTGCGACAGTGGCGGCCAATATCGGGATGACCAAGGAGTTCAACAGCTTCGAGTTGCGCGACGCCATCGTCAGCCGCGACATCAGACGTGCGAACCTCATCGCGCGCTATTTCGAGGAGCATGTCAAGTCATGCCCGCTCCAGCCCACATTGGCGTTCCTGTTCAGCTATTTCTCCAATCTCATGCTGGCCTACTATGCACCGCAGCGTGACGCGAAATCGGTGGCCGCTTTTCTGAAGCTCAAGAGCGAATGGCATGCCCGGGACTATGTCCGTGGCATGTCCGCCTTCACAGGACGAAAAGTGATGCAGATTATCGATGCGATCAAGTCGGCAGATGCCCGTTCTAAGGGAGTGGGAGGCAATAATGACCATGTGTTGAAAGATTTGATATACTTCATCTTGCATTGAGATGACTTCACGTGCAAGTTTTGGGCAGGCGGCCGACCGACAAGGCTTCCTGCCCTTTTTCGTTGCAGACCGTCCCGGGCCGCATGTGGCATGGGCTGTCCTCGCATGGCTCGGCATCTGAAACCACATGGCACGCAGTGCAAATTGCATCATCATGCCGTGCAATCTCTATTTACCGTCGTTGAATATATATTTACCGACGTTGAATATATGTTTAACGTCGTTGAATATATAGATACCGTCGGTATATAGAGATGTCGTGCCGTGCAGCCGATAATGGTTCACCGCGCCATGGATGTTTGCCTCGTGTGCCGTCCAATCAATATTAGCAGCGGTCATGCTCCGGTCAAGGCTTATTATGCTTAATTTTACGCCGCAAATTCCACTTGCGGGCTTGCATAACTGATAAAGGATTGAAAGATATGGATTATAACTTTGATGAAGTGATAGACCGTCACGGGACGGCTTCGCTCAAGTGGGACAGTGCCGCTGCCCCCGATGTGCTGCCGATGTGGGTGGCTGACATGGACTTCAAGACGGCTCCGTCTGTCATCGCGGCTCTGAGGCGGCGCGTGGAGCACGGCATCTTCGGCTATGTGCGTGTGCCGGATGCCTACTATGAGGCTGTCACGGGGTGGTTCGCCCGTCGCCACGGATGGACTATTGACAGGCAGTGGATGATATATACGTCGGGAGTAGTGCCGGCAGTCTCGGCAGTCATCAAGGCTTTGACGCGGCCGGGTGACAAGGTGGTGCTGCAGACGCCTGACTACAACTGCTTCTTCTCTTCCATCCGCAACAATGAATGTACTCTGGTGTCCAATCCATTGAAGCGTGTGGGCAATACTTATGTCATGGACTATGACGACCTCGATGCCAAGCTCGCCGATCCGGCGGTCAAGCTTCTGGTGCTTTGCAACCCGCACAATCCCGTGGGACGTGTGTGGCACCGAGACGAACTGGTGCGCCTCGGTGAGATGTGCATCAGGCATGGGGTGACGGTGGTGGCCGACGAGATACATTGCGAATTGGTCTACGAGGGGCATCGCTACACTCCGTTTGCTTCCATTTCAGATGATTTCCTGCGCCACTCGGTCACTTGCTTTTCGCCAAGCAAGGCATTCAACATCGCAGGATTGCAGATAGCCACCATCGTGGCCGCCGATGCTGAGGTGCGCGGCCGCATCGACAGGGCAATCAATGTCAATGAGGTGTGCGACGTCAATCCGTTTGGTGTCGAGGCCACTATTGCCGCTTATAACGAGGGTGGGGAGTGGCTGGATGCATTGTTGGCCTATCTGAAGGGGAATTATGATTATATGGCGGATTATTGTGCCTGTCATTTGGCAGACTTCCCTATAACAGAACTTGAGGGGACTTATCTGGTGTGGATGGATTGCCGTGCGCTGTGCGGTGACTCTGTGGCTCTGGAGCAGCAGCTCATCGACGGCACGCGGCTGTGGCTGAATGCCGGTGCGATGTATGGCGTGGAAGGCGAGGGATTCATGCGTTGGAACTTGGCCTGTCCAAGGAGTGTCCTCAATGAAGGCTTAGACAGATTTGCAAGCTTTGTAAGGCAACATGGGCATTAAGCCGGTGCGGTGAGTATAAAATGAGCGGCGGCACACTTTGTAATGTGATTTGCCGCCGCTCATTTCTGTCATTCTGCATCGGGGATTATCAGCTTGTACCCTTTGCCGTGGATGTTTATGATTTCGATCGACGGGTCGGGGCGCAGATGCTTGCGCAACTTGGTGATATATACGTCCATGCTCCTCGCATTGAAATAGTTGTCGTCTATCCATATTGTCTTCAGTGCGAAGTCGCGCTGCAATATCTCGTTGGCATGTGCGCAGAGCAATGAAAGCAGTTCTGATTCCTTGGTCGTGAGTTTTGTGCTTTCACCGTCTATGGTCAGCAGTTGCTTCTGTGTGTCAAATGTGAACTTCCCAATCTTGTAGAAGTTGTTTTCTTTCGTCTTATTGCCTTTGATGCGCCGCAGGATGGCCTCAATCCTGAAGATTAATTCTTCCATGCTGAATGGCTTGGTGATATAGTCGTCCGCGCCGTTTTTAAAGCCTTCGAGGACATCTTCCTTGAGTGTCTTGGCTGTCAAGAATATGATTGGTATATCTGAATTCACTGACCGGATTTCTTGTGCCAAGGTGAAGCCGTCTTTTTTAGGCATCATCACATCGAGCACGCAAAGATCATACTTATTCTTGAGAAAAGCCTTGTAGCCCTCTTCACCGTCAGGGCAGAGGTCGGCATCGTAGCCTTTGGCCTGTAGGTATTCCCGCAGGAGCATGCCAAGATTCTCATCATCTTCGCATAGTAGGATTTTCAGTTTTTCTTCCATATTCTCATTTTTTTAGTGGTAATGCTATTATGAATTTCGTGCCAACGTTTGTTTCGCTTTCGGCTTTGATTGTTCCCTTATGGTCAGAGATTATCTTCTTCACGTAAGCCAGACCTAACCCGAAACCTTTTACCTTGTAAAGGTTGCCGGTAGGCACGCGATAGAAGCGTTCAAATATTTTTTTTAGGTTTTCCTTCTTAATACCTATGCCGTTATCCTCGATGGATATGTAGAGTTTGCTGTTCTCATTCCATGTCCTGACTGTGAGTTTCAGGGCTTCATTCTCTTTCCTGTATTTGACAGCGTTGTCCATCAGATTGAAGATGACATTTGTGATGTGCATTTCATCTGCCTCGACTGTTGGTTGGGTCGCATTGAGGTCGCTGGTTATGGTGCCTCCATATTTTGATACTTTCAGTTTGAATGTATTGACCACGTTTTGTATTAGCTCGTTGATATCGATGTCTTTCATCTTGAGCATGGTCTTTTGCTTGTCAAACATGGACATTTGCAGCACTTTCTCGACGAGGAATCTCAATCTCTTGGTTTCGTCGTTGATGACAGTCGATATGTGGTTGAACATTGCAGGCGATTTGACCAGCGAATCATCGTTGAGCATTTGAGCTGCGAGAGAGATGGTCGAGACCGGCGTCTTGAATTCATGGGTCATGTTGTTTATGAAGTCGGTCTTCATTTCCGACAGTTTCTTCTGCATTGTTATACTATAAATCGTTACGATAAAAGTAATCAGCAATATAACAATGAATATGATTGACGGTATCATGAATTTGATGGAGTTGTACATATAAGCTCCACGATCCGGGAAGTGCAGTACAATCGTCCCGCTGTTGTTTTGTATGTCATTCTGGTACAAAGTCTGCTGGTAGGCTTTGTCTATTCCTTTGGCGTCGAAATCCGAGCATCGGTAGATTTCATGCCCGCTGTTGTCATGTATCGTGTAGTGATAGTTGAGGTTTATGCCGTTGTTGTTCAGTTCTTTTTTTATGTAGTAGTCCAGTTGTTTTATATTGATTCGCTTTGTGATAGGCACTTCACTTGCTTGGTAAAGTATATTGAGAGCCACTTCATCTAATAGTGAACGCTGGAAGACAAATTTGTTTTTCAATGTCTCTTGCAGCGTTTCGGTCGTTTGTTTTATAGTCTTGTTCTTGTTGAAGTTATCTCGTGTGATGATTATCTTGGGGGTTTGCGCTGGTTGCATTGTTATTGTGCGCAACTCGAATGATGAATATATGTCATTGCCCTTGGCATAAGATTTATATCTATGTTGAAGCAAACTGCCTGAATGTGGCATTTTGTCGTCATCAATAGATTTATACAGTTCGTTTTCCAGATATTTCAGGGTCTCATCATACTCCAAATTGTGCGAAACTTGGTTTAAGCTGCGCTTGACCGATTCGTCGAATTGCTCGTTGCGCATCTTGACCATCTTCTCTATATAGCTTACTTGCAGCAGCAGCAAGCCAGAGAAAGAAAATATCATGATTATGCTTAAAGCCCAAATTTTTAACTTTTTCATATAGCAAATATATTAAGTTGCTTTACCTCTGCTTTAAGGCTTAACTTAAATTAAACGACTTTTAACGTTTTTCCTTATTTATACGGTCTGGCTACTTAAAGTTTATTGTCTGATTGTGCGATAATCTTAAATGTTTTATAGTGTCATGGCGGTTCAATCAAACTTCATCGTTTTCGTGGGATTGACCCTCGATATCATCATCGATGGCAGCAGGAAGACTGCAAGGGCGACAGCAGCCACAAGGAGGTTGATGCCAATGACGTGCGGCACCGTGATGTCTACCGGCACGTGATCGACATAATAGACCGCCGGGTCAAGGCTGAAGACATGTGACACACGTTGCAGGATGTAGATCCCGAGCCCGATTGCGTTGCCCCAGAGCAGTCCTCTGGCGACAATCATTGCTGCAATGCCTGAAAACACCCGCTTGACGAATCTGTCGTCAGCGCCCAGAGCTTTGAGAATGCCTATTGTGCCTATGCGTTCGAGGAGGATGATCAGCAGGCCTGACACGACCGAAAATGCCGAGAGGCCTATCATCAATACTAATATGACAGTGACATTGGTGTCGAGCACGCCGAGCCACGAGAATATGTCGGGATAGATTTCTTCCGGCACTTCGACTGTGAGTCCTTCATTCTCCCATTGCCCGTAGAGTAGCGAATAGATGCTGTCGATTGCAGCATCGCGGTCGGCGCCGTCATGCATCATGATTTCGACCCCGGTGGCTTGTGTGTCTTGCCATCCGTTGAGACGGTCTACGGTGGCCTTGTCGGTGAGTGCGAACAGGTTGTCGTGTTCGTTGATATTGGTCTGGTAGATGCCGCACACAGTGAGCTTCCTCGCTTTCAGGCTTTTGTTAAAGAAGTACGCATAGATGTCATCACCGGTCTTGAGCCCGAGCCTGTCGGCGAATATGCGTGACACCATGATTTCGCCATTTCCGGCGTGACCGTCGATGGCATCCGGCAAATGCCCTTCAAGCAGTGATGCCGTGAGGTAGGCCGTGTCATAGAGGCTGTCCACGCCCTTGAGGATGACACCTTGGAAATCGTCATCTGTCTTGACCATACCCGGTGTTATGGAATATGGCTGGATGTGCTTCACCCCCGGCACGGCGGTCAGTGCGGTGGCCAGCGTGTCGGTGAATGACACCGGCGATGCTGCATAGGATGTGGCATAATCGAGGTTGCATACCCGTGCGTCCGCCGTGAATCCATAGATTTTGTCCTTGACCTCTTGTTTGAAGCCCGTGATGATGGCCACCGAGAGTATGATGACAGCTATGCCAAGGGCTATGCCGCACACCGAAATCTTGATTGCCAATGATGAAATGCCGCGTGGGTTGCCGTCTATGGCGCTGTATATCCTTTTAGCTAACAGTGTGGTCGGTTTCATTGTGGTTGCAGTCTGGCCGCGACAAAGATAGCGATATTTCGTCAGATGCCTTGCATGCGACATGCCGCTGTCCCGTGCGTGGCTCTGTCAGGCGTGCGGTGTGATTGTCGCCGGCACGGCGGATAATTTCTATTTGACGTCGTTGAATATATGTTTGACGACGTTGAATATATATTTATCGACGTTGAACATATATTCACCGTCGGTAAATAGAGATTGCATGCGGAGATAGCCTGTTTTGTGTACGGGGCACGGCCGTTTTATTTCTCAGGTTTGGCAGATTTTGCCTCGAAGCCGCGGCATCAGACGTGCCACGTTTGGCATATAATGCTTACTTTTGCGGGACAAAATTTAATAGTGTAGGATATGTATATATGGTTTGAGTGCAAAGTGCGCTACGAGAAGACGATGGAGAATGGTCTTAACAAGAAGGTGACCGAGCCTTATGTCGTCGATGCCATGAGCTTCACCGAAGCCGAGGGTAGGATTATCGAAATCATCAGCCATTATGTCTCGGGCGAATACACCATCTCTGACATTAAGAAAGCTAATTATAGTGAAGTGTTTTTCAACGAGAGTGGTGACAGGTGGTTTAAGGCCAAGGTGCAATTCATCACTCTCGACGAGAAGAGTGGGGCGGAGAAACGCACATCGACCAATATGCTTGTGCAGGCATGTGACTTGCGCGACGCCCTCGACAAGATAGACGAGGGGATGAAGGGCACAATGGCCGACTATGTGGTGGCCGCCATCAACGAAACCGCCATCATGGATGTCTATCCATACGAGAGCAAGGACGACGCCCGTCCGGAGTATGAAGGACAATGACAGACACGGAGGATGTGACCATGAGCATTGCTGGCAATCTCGACAAGGTGCGGCAGACGCTGCCCGAGGGTGTGACGCTCGTCGCCGTCTCCAAGTTTAAACCCGATGAGGACATACTCGCCGCCTACGGCTGCGGACAGAGGGTGTTCGGCGAAAGCCGCGCACAGGAGATGCGCGACAAGCATTCGAGACTCCCCGATGACATCGAGTGGCATTTCATAGGGCACTTGCAAACGAATAAAATCAAGTATATAATACCGTTCGTCAGTCTGATACATAGCATAGATTCGCTGCATCTGTTGGGAGAGGTGGACAGTCAGGCTGCGCATCATGGCCGCACGGTCGATTGCCTGCTGCAGGTGCATATTTCGCAAGAGGAGACCAAGTTTGGCTTTACATACGACGAATGTCGCGAGGCGCTGCGTTCGCTGCCTGGCTTGCATCTGGAGCATGTGCGTGTGGTCGGCCTGATGGGCATGGCTACCAATACCGACGACACCGCTGTCGTGCGGCGTGAGTTCGCCGGGTTGAAATGCTTCTTCGACGAAATGCGTCCCTGTATGCCCGAGGCGTTCGGTGTCCTGTCGATGGGTATGTCCGAGGATTATATGGTGGCTGTGGCCGAGGGAGCGACGATGGTGCGCATAGGCAGCATGATATTCGGGCAACGAGCATGAAGCCCCCGGGACATAGATTTCACTACCTATGATTGGGCAGATTAATGACTTTCTTTCGGCTTATCCCGAGATACAGGCCATCGTCGTCATCTCGTGCATATCGGCCATAGGCATCGCCCTCGGCAAGATTAAGGTGGCGGGAGTCTCGCTGGGAGTGACTTTCGTCTTCTTTGTGGGTATCTTGGCAGGCCATCTGGGCTTGGAAGCCGATGCTGCGATGCTCTCCTACGCGGAAAGTTTCGGGCTTGTGATTTTCGTGTATGCCCTTGGCTTGCAGGTGGGACCAGGCTTCTTTTCGTCGCTGAGGGAAGGAGGCGTGCGGCTTAATGTGCAGTCTCTCTTGCTGATAGTGGCAGGGACGGCATTGGCATTGGCGCTTATCCCATTGTCTGGCATCAAGTTGCCTGACATGGTGGGCGCGTTGTGCGGGGCGACTACCAATACTCCTGCATTGGCGGCGGCGCAGCAGACACTCGAGCAGATGGGGCGTGGCACGTCCGGCGCGGCGCTGAGTTGTGCCGTGACCTATCCCCTCGGTGTCGTCGGGGTGATACTTGCCATCGTCATCGCCAGACGGCTGCCGGTCAGCAAACGGCGTGCGGGAGAAGATAATGACGCGCAAACAGCAAAAAACAGGACATATATAGCAGAATTGAAAATCGTCAATCCCGGCGTGGACGGCATGAGGATAGTCGACATCCCGAGTGTGGTAAACAGCCACTTTGTAATCTCACGCCTGTGGAGGGATGGCGATGTGATAATCCCCATATATGACACGCGCCTCAAGCTGGGTGATCACGTATTGGTAATAACGACCGAGAGCGACAGACAGCCGCTCGTCAAGCTTTTCGGTGAGCAAGAGGATAAGGATTGGAATAGGAAGAACATCGATTGGAACAAGATTGACAGTCACCTCATCTCACAGCGTCTCGTCGTCACCAGACCTGAGATTAATGGCAAGAAACTGGGCGACCTCAGACTGCGCAACCATTATGGTGTCAATATCACCCGCATTTATCGTGCGGGAGTGCAATTGCTTGCTACCTCTGACCTTCGTCTCCAGATGGGTGACAAGCTGACCGTGGTGGGCGAGAGGGCATCGGTCAGGAATGTAGAGTCTGTCATAGGCAACGCCATAAAGAGTCTCAAGGAACCTAATCTGATAACGATATTCATAGGCATTATCATCGGGCTTTTGTTTGGCATTATCCCGATATCATTCCCGGGTATGGGCAATCCCATCCGTCTCGGCCTTGCCGGAGGCCCCATAGTGGCAGGCATATTGATCGGGGCTTTCGGACCAAGGATTCACATGGTCACTTACACGACGCGCAGTGTCAATCTGATGCTCCGCGCATTTGGCCTTGCCGTATATCTGGCTTGCCTCGGTCTGGATGCAGGACGCCATTTCTTCGAGACGGTGGTGTGTGCCAACGGCCTTATTTTGCTCGGGTGCGGCTTGTTGATTACCTTTGTCCCGGTGCTGATGGCAATCCTATTGCTTACACGGTATAGCCGGACAGGTCTTGGCACGATATATGGAATGGTGTGCGGCTGCATGGCCAATCCTATGGCCTTGGACTATGTGAATTCGACCTCAAAAGGTGATAAGGCGTCGGTAGCTTATGCTACGGTTTATCCGTTGGCAATGTTTGCCAGAGTCATAATCTCGCAACTGTTATTGATCATGTTGTTATAACTATTTTGCCTATGGCGAAGCTCATAATCGAAAACACCGATGAACAGGTCAAAAGTGACCTCCGCTATTTGCAGCTGCTGTCAAGGTCGTTCCCCAACATTGCAGCGGCAAGTACCGAAATAATCAATCTTGAGGCAATCCTCAATTTGCCTAAGGGCACGGAGCACTTCCTTACAGACGTGCATGGAGAATATGAAGCGTTCCGCCATGTGCTGAAGAATGCCTCCGGGACTATCAAGCGCAAAGTGAACGAAATCTTCGGGCATACCCTGCGCGAGTCTGAGAAGAAAGATTTGTGCACGCTCATCTATTATCCTGAGGAGAAACTTGAACTTGTCAAGGCACATGAGACGGATATAGAGGACTGGTATAACATCACGCTCAACCAGCTCATAAAAGTCTGCCAGAATGTCTCGTCGAAATACACCCGCTCAAAGGTTCACAAGGCAATCCCCAAGGAATTTTCTTATACGATACAAGAGTTGATGCATGAGTCTACGGTGGAGCCAAACAAGCAGGCGTACATCAATGTCATCATTTCCACCATAATCTCGACACAGCGAGCCGATGACTTCATCATCGCCATGTGCAATCTCATCCAGCGGCTCACCATAGACCAGCTGCATATCGTGGGTGACATCTTCGACCGTGGTATGGGGGCACATCACATCATGGACATACTTTGCGACTATCACAACGTCGATATCCAATGGGGCAATCATGACATCCTGTGGATAGGTGCGGCGGCCGGCAACAAAGCCTGCATTGCCAACGTCATCAGGATAGCCATGCGCTATGGCACACAGTCTACTCTCGAAGATGGATATGGCATCAATCTACTGCCTCTTGCGACCTATTCGATGGAGCACTATGCCAATGATGACTGTTCGCGGTTTGTGCCGAAGGTCGAGTTGAGTGAAATCAATATGTCCGAGAAGACGTTGCGGCTCATAGCGCAGATGCACAAGGCCATCACGGTCATACAACTCAAGCTCGAAGCCGAAATCATAATGCGGCATCCGGAGTTTGGCATGGACGACAGACTGATATTGGACAAAATAGACTATTCAGACGGGACGTGCATGATAGGAGGCAAAGCCTATAAAATGGCAGACCTTAATTTCCCTACGGTAGACCCTGCCGAGCCATTTGCCTTGACAACTGACGAAAAAGAGCTTGTGGAGCAGTTGGCACATTCGTTCAGACACAGTGAAAAACTGAGGAAGCACATGAAATGCCTCTTTAAACGTGGCAGCATGTATCAGGTGTGCAATTCCAATCTGCTCTTCCATGCTTCGATACCACTCAATGCCGACGGGACTTTCAAAGAGGTGGAAATACTCGGAGACAGATACAAGGGGCGCGCACTGCTTGACAAGGTGGACACGTTGGTCAGGCTTGCCTATTATGGCAACAGCACATTGGATGACTATGACTTCGCCTTGGACTATATATGGTATCTTTGGTGCGGCAAGGATGCCCCGCCGTTTGACAAGGACAAAATGGCCACTTTCGAGCGATATTTTATCGAAGACCGTGAAGTGGCGGTTGAAACCAAGGGCAACTATTACACTTTGCGCAACGAAGAGTCAGTCTGCGACATGATTTTGGACGAATTCGGTGTGACGGGCACGCACCGCCACATTATCAATGGCCATGTGCCTGTCAAGACAATAAAGGGGGAGAGCCCGGTCAAGGCCAACGGCAAACTGCTGGTGATAGACGGCGGCTTCTCAAAAGCCTATCAGCCCGAGACCGGGATTGCCGGCTACACGCTTGTCTATCATTCACATGGACTCCAGCTCGTGCAGCACGAGCCGTTTGAATCTACATGGAAAGCGATATCTGAGGGCAAGGACATCAAATCCACGACCTTCATCGTCGAATTCAACTCACAGAGGATGATGGTCAAAGACACTGACATAGGATTAGTCCTGAGGGAACAGATAACAGACCTTGCCAAACTGCTGGAAGCATACAGGAAAGGACTTATCAAAGAGCGATGAACGAAATGGATATGTGTGACGAAGACTTCATGAGGGAAGCGATTGCTTTGTCAATCGACAGCGTGCGCAAAGGCGGCGGGCCTTTTGGCGCGGTATTGGTGAAAGACGGCGTTGTGATAGCAAGGGGAGAAAACCGCGTTACCATAGAATGTGACCCGACGTCACACGCCGAGGTAAATGCCATTAGGTGCGGTGCTAAAGTTTTAGGGTCGTATGATTTGAGCGGATGCGTATTGTATACCTCTTGCGAGCCTTGCCCGATGTGTCTCGGTGCAATCTATTGGGCACATATCGACAAGGTGTACTATGGCAATACCAAAGAGGATGCCAAGGCTATAGGATTTGACGATTCGTTTATCTATGACGAGATTGACCTGCCGCCGGGATGCCGGCAATTGCCATCTGAACGCATCCTCGGCGATGAAGCCATAGCAGCTTTCAGAGAATGGGAGGCTAAGGCCGACAAAGTGGAATATTAGACTTTTTCTGAAAGGAGGCTTGCCGTATAAAATATGTAAGGAACATAATCCTGACAGTCCTAATCCTTTGTTTCTGCATATACTTCTCATTTTATGTATTGCTGCGTATACCGGCAGTGCAGCACAGGATAGGAAATATGGCGACGGAAGAACTTTCGGCCTTGCTGGGTTCACACGTCGGCATAGAGGAGATAGACATATCTACGCTGAGCCGCATCCAGCTGCGTGGAGTGACAGTCAAAGAGCCTTCGGGTGAGCAAATAGCAAGCATCAACAGGCTGTCTGTCAGCTTCGACATATTGCCTCTGTTCAGTGGCAAAGTGAGAATCAACACGGTCCAATTATTCGGGTTCACCGTATCGCTCCGTCGTGACACCCCGGGGAGCGAGCTTAACATAAGATATATCATTGACAAATTTGCAGGCAATGGTGACGGCGGCAAAAAGATTCCGGATTTGCGCATAAATTATGTGTTGCTGCGCAAGGGGCAATTGGCCTATGATGTCATGTCGGCTGACTCAACGCCGGGGATTTTCAATCCGTCACACATCAGGCTTAGGGACATAAGTGCCAATATATCGTTGAAAACGCTTAATTCAGACTCACTCAATGCCAATGTCAGGCGTCTTGAGTTTATGGAACAGTCCGGCTTAGGGCTGAAAAAAGCGACCTTGCGGGTCAGGGCAAATAAGAACAGGCTGCTGCTCGATGATTTTGTCATTGATGTGGGCAATAGTGCCTTCAATGTAGATTCAGTCTGGTTGGAGGATAGGGATGGTGACTTGATGAGACTGTCGCCGGCCTCTCCGTCTTATGGCATAGAGATTTCCGACACGCGTGTGAAGCTCGATGACTTGGCATATTTCGATACGCATTTCGGCGGGATGGACAGGGAGCTGCGTGCCAGTGCCAGACTTACCGGTAGTGGTGATGCTGTGCAGATACATCATCTTGATTTGCAGATTGATGATGATTTTGACTTTCATTTTATTTCATCGTTTGACACTGTCGGGGTATACGCGCGGGTCGAGAGATGTCATGCTACGTCCTCTGTCCTCAATATGTTGCCAATCGACAAGGACAATGTCATCATGCCGGAGGTGATTGATGTCACAGGCGAGGTGAGTGGCAATTACTCGGACATGTCAGCAAAGTTTGATGTGGCATCGTCAATAGGCGATTTGGCGTTTAATTCTGTCATCGGATTGGACAGAAGCGGTTATGTGAATGTCAAGTCGGCCAATGTCGGAACAGACTGTATGCATGTCGATAGCCTATTGCCCAAATCAGGATTGGCAGACATTGCGTTTGACCTGCACCTAAACTCCGTGATTCCGGTCAATAATATTAGTTCGCTGGCGTTAGACTCCGAGCTGGACATACACCGCCTTGTGTTTGGTGGCTATGAATACCATGATATATATATAACTGCGAAAGCCGGCAACAGGACATACCAGACGGCCGTGATGGTCGATGATGCCAATGTGAATCTTAACTTCACCGGCGAATATGCCGCATCGGGAGATGTCCCCACTGTAATGTCAAAGTTGTCAATCGACGGCCTTGACCTTTATGCCCTCAATATCATCAAGGACGAACGATATCGTGGAGGCCGTTTGTCCTTGGGGATGGATGCCGGATTCTCCGGGCTGTCTGTGGATGATTTTACCGGCCAGATTGGGATGCACGACATCGATTTCACAGTGGGCGGTGAGGCATATCATTGCTCTTCGTTTGCTGTCGGTGTAGACAATGCCGAGTCGGGCAAGTCTATGTATGTCAATTCTGACTTCTTCAATGCTTATGTCAAGGGCAATTACTATTTTTCGCGTTTACCCCAGAGCATTAGGAACATTGCCGCCGGCTATTTGCCGTCAATAGCAGGACATTCAGCCGGTGATGCCGTGCATGGCGGAGGCAATGATTTCCGGTTTGGCTTTGAAGTAATAGACACCGAACTGTTGAACAAGGTGTTTGGCGTGCCTGTGAATATATATGGAGGGAAAATCACGGCAAACGGTTACCTTGATGACACGTCCAATCAACTGCGTGTGGACTGTTTCGTGCCTCAAATCTATTATTCCGGCAAACATTTTGAATCATCGCTGCTAAGAATAGAATCGTCAGTCATGGGTTTGCTTGACGTATATTGCCGGTCGAATGTGTCAATGAAGAATGGCAGTGTGATGTCTGTTTCCATGCATTCGTCGCTGGCCAATGACTGCGTCAATACTGACTTGTTCTGGGGCAATAACAAGGCTGAGACTTATAGTGGCAACCTTTCGCTCGACACCAGACTGTCGCGCCATGATGATGGCAAAGTGAGGGTAGAGGTCGGGGTCAATGATTGTGGATTTATACTCAAGGATAGTTGTTGGACAGTACGGCCGTCCAAGATTGTCATTGATTCTGGCAAAGTAGCCATATCACGTTTCCGTATCGAGCATCTGGACCAATATATAGACATTGACGGCACAATCAGCCATGACTTGCAAGACTCTGTATTTGTCGATCTAAGGAAGATTGACATGAGTTATATATTTGAACTTGCGAATATAAGGCGCGTGGTGGACTTCTCCGGTGATGTGACAGGCATGGTCTATGCCAATGGCATACTCAGCACCTTGAGGCTCAATGCGGATATGGATGTCATGAACTTTTGCTTTAATGGCAGCAGGCTGGGGGATATGAAGTTGAGAGGAGGATGGGACAATGAAAAACGCGGGATATTGATTGATGCCGATATTGACGATTATGGCAAGGCGTTTACCAAAGTGAATGGGGCTGTCTATCCTATAAAGCCCGGCAGCGTGGATATAACCATAAAGACATCACATGCCGACATCGGTTTCCTTCGCAAGTATATGGCTTCTATCTCATCGGACATTAGCGGCCGTGCCAGCGGTGAAATAAGAATAAAAGGCCCTTTCAAAGGCGGCATAACACTGACAGGAAATGCTGTCGCTGAAAAGTTTAAGTTTAAGGTAGATTTGCTCAATACATATATCAGTACGTCAGATTCGGTCCATTTCTTGCACGATAAGATATTCCTCGACAATATATTGGTGACCGATGGGCTTGGCAACCGCGGCCGTGCCACGGTGAACCTGTTCCATACTCATCTGAAGGATATGCGTTATGATGTCAATGCCACGATTGACAATATGCTTGTGATGGACCGGCAGGAGTCAATAGATTTTCCTTTTTATGGAAAGATTTTTGCCAGTGGCCGGCTCAACATCAACGGCGGTGCAGGTACTACAAATGTGAATGCCAGTATGAGAACGGGGCAAAACAGCACGTTTTCATATCTTGTCAATAGCACTTCGACTGCTACCAATAACCAATTTGTCACGTTTGTAGATAAAACGAATTATCGGCGCAACGAGCAGATATACATTCCGCGCGGACAAAACTATATCACAAAAGAGGAAACCAAGAAAATATCTTCTGATGTCCGCCTGAATCTCGATGTCGAGGCCACACCGGGCATATATATCAAACTTATCATGGATCGTGCCGCCGGTGATTATATAGGAGGGACGGGAAGCGGCAACATACGCATCGACTACTATAATAAGGGAGATGTCAAGATGTATGGCAATTATACGATAGACAAGGGCATATATAAGTTTAGCATACAAGAGGTGATACGAAAGGATTTTATAATAAATTCCGGCAGCAGTATCGCTTTCAACGGCAGCCCGCTGAATGCCGATCTTGATATCGATGCCTATTACACGGTCAATTCAGTGTCGTTGCAAGACTTGGGGAGTGATGTGGTGAGTCAGACCGGGCAGTCAAATGTCAAGGTAAATTGTACTATGAACCTCTCGGGTATGCTGACGCGGCCCGAAATCAAGTTGGGACTTGAACTGCCCAATGAAGGCGAAGAGGTACAGCGGACGGTGCTCAATGCCATAAGCACTGATGAACAGATGAATATGCAAATACTCTATCTGCTCAGTATAGGCAAGTTCTATGTCAGTGAATATAATGCCGACAATACGAACCAAAGCTCAAATGCCCTTAGTTCAGTCCTCTCATCGACCATTTCGGGGCAATTGAACAATATGTTTTCCAACCTCATAGACAACAACAATTGGAATATCGGCACTAATCTCAGCACCGGGAGCGACGGATGGACAGATGTCGAGTTTGAGGGCATGCTGTCAGGGCAGCTGCTGAATAATAGGTTATTGATAAACGGCAACTTCGGTTACCGTGACAATGCACTGTCTCAAAACAATTTCGTCGGTGACTTCGAAGTGGAATATCTGCTTGACAGGATGGGGAATTTCCGTCTCAAAGCCTACAATCGTACCAACGACCGCTATTATACTAAGACCACATTGACGACGCAAGGCCTTGGCATCGTCTTTAAGCGTGATTTCGACAACTTCAGGGATCTGTTTGATTTCTCGATATGGAAGCGTAGAGACCGCGAAAAGACCGATACCGTGACAATAAATGAATAATGATGCGTCCTGCCACGAATTATAAAACCGGAATTATGCTACAATTTGATATTTTTAATTTGTGCTTATTTCCCTAATGACTATTTTTGCAGCAATTTACATGATATGTTGAAAAGCATCTCCACAGCACTGATAATCGCCATATTGCTCGTCTCATGCAATAGTTACAATAAGGTGGTCAAGAGCCTTGACCGTGAGCTCAAATATGAGACGGCCAAGAAAAGCTACATGAAGAGGAATTACAGCAGGGCCGCGTCCTTGCTGGAAGATTTGGTGTATTTTATGAAAGGTACCGCCAATGCCGAAGAATCGCTCTTTTTGTTGGGAATGACTTATTTCAGACAAAAGGACTATGTGACGGCATCACAATACTTCAGTACCTATTACACCACCTATCCCCGCGGAGCATTCGCCGAGGAGGCACGATATTATTCAGGTGTGTCGCTATATCTCGACAGTCCCGAGGCACAGCTCGACCAGACGCAGACCTATGCGGCAATACAGGAACTGCAACTCTTCATGGAATACTATCCCGACAGCCCGCGCAAGGGAGAGGCGCAACGGATGCAGTTTGAGTTGCAGGACAAACTGGTCTACAAGGACTACTTGGCAGCCAAGCTCTACTATGACTTGGGCGACTACATGGGCAATAATTATGAAGCCTGCATTGTCACGGCGCAGAATGCGCTCAAAGACTACCCCTATACCAACTTGCGCGAAGACCTGTCGATGCTGATACTGCGTGCACGATACAGCATGGCCCAGCACAGCATAGAGTCCAAAAGGGTGGAGCGCTACCGCGAAACGGTGGACGAATACTATGCATTCATCAACGAGTATCCCGAGAGCAAGTATTTGAAGGAAGCAACCACCATATTCAACAATTCTGAAAAGAACATTACCGATTAAAACATAGAACGACAAAATGGATTACAAGAAGACAAATGCGCCATTGACCACCGTCACACGCGACTTGATGGAGTTGTGCGAAGACACAGGTAACATCTATGAAACTGTAACCATCATTGGCAAGCGCGCCAATCAGATTGCCCAAGAGATGAAATCAGAGTTGTCAAAAAAGCTGCAAGAGTTTGCAACAGGCAATGACAACCTTGAGGAAGTCTTCGAAAACAGGGAGCAAATCGAAATATCACGCTACTATGAGAAGCTCCCCAAGCCGACACTGATTGCCACACAAGAATATGTCGAGCACAAGATATTCTATCGCAATCCTGCAAAAATAGACAAAATCTGACGCGACGATGGTCATCCAGCGCATACAGACGCTATATCTCCTGCTCGTGGCCGTGCTGTCAGCAGTCACGGCGTTCGTTACCGTCGGAACATTGTCGCCCTTAGGCGACGCGATGCCGGTGGCCGTGACACCCCTCGGGGCATCAACGCCGGTGGACGATGCCGCCTATTGGTGGCCGGCAGCCATCCTCATTGCTGCGGCAGCGGTGGCAGTGTGGGCAATCCTCAGCTTCAAGCGGCTCGCGCGCCAGACAGCCTTGGGCGTGACGCTCATCATCATGCTCGTCTGCTATTATGCCATGCAGATACTCGTGCTGGTGTCACTGAGCGAAGCCTCGGGAGCTACCTGCCGCATCAACTGGCCATTGTGCCTCCCGCTCGTCGCAATAGTGCTGGCGATAATGGCCATCCGTGCCATAAAGCACGACCGCAAGCTCCTCAAAGATGCCAACTCGATGCGTCTGAGGGATTGACAACCCGCTGCGAAGGGCAAACAGAATCTGAAGCGAGCCCGCACGCCTCCCCACTTGGGGACGTGCGGGCTCGCTCCGTGTACAGGCGCATGTCCGGATGGCACCGGGCATCGCGACGCCACATAGTCCGGCATTTTCCTCCCGGCATCGGGGTTGGCCTGCACACCATTGCACCCTGCGGCCGATGGCATCCTATGCCAAGTCCGTTATCACCGTACCCAAAGACGGATATGGTCGTATGCAAATGCCATTGGCACCGTATGTAAAAAACAGAAATGCAACCTGTGCTTTAACTTTGCGTCCTTCCATCCGCAAGTTTGAACCCGGAGCCGTGCTTTTTACCTTGCCACACTTTGATAATATGCACATTTGTCATATTTTTGTCCCGCCTCCCGATGCAAAGAGGGGGGAGACATATCACGGAAAGGTGTTATTGAGATTATCTTCAACTCTCAAATTCTCGCAAAATTTGGATCACAATGAAGGTAATTGCAATAGCACCCGTGCTTTGGACGTATGCCCGCCGTGGTGGCGGTCTACATAGGTCTAAAAGTGTGGGAGCTGTTGCTTTATCCATTGTGGAGGCTATGCGAGAAGCCTGAGAGTTGGGTAAAGCAGATAAAGCCCCCACCTTTTTTATATTGGCAATTCTCCGCTGGGGCGAGGGGAACAAATTCAAAAACAAAATGAAAAAATCATTTTTATTGGCTTGTCTTGCTCTTTGCGGGATTACAACTGTCCATGCTCAGAGTGACAATCAGGCAACAGTCCCCCAACCGTCTGCCTATGTGGTGGAGCAGCGGAACTTGCCGGACCTGCACATGGGGTATTCGGAAAGAGGCTATCGCGGATTTGTGGAACTGGGTGGGGTCGTCGGTATGGAAACCCCTTATGGCAAAGGTGACAAGGTGTTTGCAATGTCTACGACTCATGGATGGAATTTCTCTCCCTACTTTTTCCTCGGTGCCGGAGTAGGCTTTCAGAGGCATCTTGGCGAAGAGCAAGATTTGTTTTTCTTCCCTGTCTTTGCTGACATTAGGATGAATGTGCTGGACACACGGATAAGTCCTTATGTCGGCCTCAAGACCGGTTATTCGCTGGGCAAGAATACCGGCTTCTTTTGCAGTCCATCGATAGGATTGAACCTCGGCGTGACAAAAGGATTTGGCTTTGACATAGCATTGGGCTACAACCTCCAGTCGGCTGAGATATATAGTTTTAATGGCGATGACTTCACTTTGGCACACAGTAAGAACATCAATGAAAACCACAAGCACTATGAGGACATACAGAATGGCAAATATACCCTTGTACGTGATTTGCTCGGCGGGCTGACGCTGAAAATCGGCATATATTTCTGATTTATAATATTCATTTACTGTCAGAGAGGCGGGCTTCCTTGCAGCGGCAGGGAGTCCGCTTTGTCA
>DWUP01000025.1 GCA_020012075.1 Candidatus Avibacteroides avistercoris | reverse complement strand
ACAAAATCACCAATTATAATGATTTTTCCACGCCTCATTTGACGTTCATTTGCAATGCTTGACACATGTTACGGCAGCACACTGCCTGCGATGACACACAGACGCTTATAAACAACTAATAATATGGATATAAAAAGACTCTTTAAAATCGTAACCTGTGCACTGTTGATTTGCTCACCGGCAATCAAAGCACAAGACGTAGTAACCGACAGCAAAGCCGAAGCACTCGAACAACAAGCCGAGGCCAAACAGGAAAAAGGCGACAAAAAAGCTAACAAGAAGAAATCAAAAGCCGAGAAAAAAGCAGACAAAGCCACGAAAAAGGCCCAAAAGAGGGAAGCCGCAGAAAAAGCATACTACGAATTCCTCGCCAACTACCAGCCAATAGAAGCCAACACAGGATATGAAGCCGTAGACGCATTCATCACACGGTGCAACGGACTCTTTGAGACACTCGTCGGCGTCGAGCAATCAGTGGGCTATATCGAAGTGGTCACACACCGCGAATATGACGATTTCATGGAAGACACCATCACCGTCGTCGATGCAGTGCGCAGCAAAATAAGCGGCGAAGAAGTGGACCGGGGAGATGCAGCTAAAGCCTACACCGCGGCAAGCCTGCAACTGACGACAGCCACCGCCGAACTGACCACACTGACCCTCGAGGCAGCCAACGTGGTAACGTCATCCATCAGCAACCCGATGCAGGCAATCCCCGTCGTGGCAAAAATCAAACCCATCAGCAAACAACTCAAAGTCACAGGACAAGTATTGCCGGTCATCGCCAAGAGAATACAAGAAAACAGGGATGCACTGAACTTCAAACGCAACAATCTGGCCTCGGAAGCCGAAACCGAGGACACAGCCGCAGAATGACAACGACGACAAGCACTAAATCATCGCAATGAAGAAATTAATAACACTGCTGCTCATCATGCAGGCTCTGACGACAATGGCGCAGAGCCTGCAGACAAGCAACGCAATGGTGCTGAGAATCGACTCCGTCTGTGTGACCGACCAGAAGCTGCTGGCCGTGCGCGACAGGCAATTGGCACAAGGCAAGACAACCATGGCCAATGCCATAGCCACCTTCGAAGCCGTGACGCGCGAAGCACTGAAAGCCGCAGCGGGAGCCTCCAAACGATTTGACGTGAGCGACATGGATGCCGCACGCCGCATGGAACGCGAGCTGCAGACAGAGATGGCAATGGACCTCTCGGCTGCCGACCGTGAAAAACTGCGCAACGAGATGGCACACAAGGCACTACTCGTAGACTGGGTGCTGCAATGTGACATCACCAACTGCCAATTCACCCGCAAAGGCAACTACGGATGGACATGCATACTGCACATCACACCCATCGTCCGCGACAGACGGTCAGAGACACTGCGCATCATCGCCTCACGCCCATTCGTCAGCAAAATAAAAAAGATGGTCATACGCCCCACCCGCGAGGATGCATACAACGAGGCACTCTCGACGATGAAGGAAGACCTTGTCGAATGGTTCACCGGGACATTCCCCGTCTATGCACGCGTAATGCGGCTGGACGAAGCCAACAACGCAGTCATCGACTGCGGGACAATGCACAACGTGGAGCGCGGAGACATATTCCAAGTCACACACATCGACCGGCAGATAAATGACGACGGCAAGACATTCGACACCGAGACCGTCGTCGGCACACTCAGAGCCAAAGACGTGCTGATCGACCAGACAGCATGCTCGATCACAAGCGGCAAAGACGAAATCATCAACCTCAATGCCAACGGAGCAGTGCTGCAATGCAAGATGATAATGAAGTGAAAAACAGCCGACCAAAATAAATAAGACCGATAAATGAAAACCAAGACAAAGATAGCCCTGCTCCTCACCGCCGCCATCTGCGCCGCACACATCACACTCTCGGCACAGAAAGTCAAGCCCGTGGACTACGGAGGCTCGATCACGCTGATGGAAGTGATAGACACACGCAACACCATCGTCAAAGTGCGCGTCGTAGGATACGGCAAGAAAGAAGCACAGGCACAAGAAGATGCCGAAGTGCGCGCCGCACGCATGGCACTCTATGCAGGTGTAGACGGCATACGGCCAATATTTGCATCAGAAGCACAGGCCGAAGCCAAAAACGGAGCATTCCTCAACGACTTCTTCGAGTCAGGACGCTACAAGGACTACATCGGCAGCGTGACGCCGGCAGGAGGGCTGACCAAGCAGAAAGGACTCAAAGTCAAAAGAATGCCATTCGACATCACAGTCAGGATAGGAGCGATGGAACGCTACTTCCGCACCAACGGAATAAAAAAATTAGGATACTGAAAAATGAAAACGACTGATGCCAACTTCACACGCAGCATAAGCACGGCCATCATCTGTCTGGCCGTCTGGTGCCTCGGACTGCAAACTGCGGCAGCGCAATACGACACACGCGGCTCGGGCTATCAGGCCAAACTGCCCAACATAATGGTAGTGCCCTACATCAACGAGCAGACCGACGTCTCGCCGTCAGACCTGCGCGCACACATCGACGCCAGCCCCATGCTGCAACTCGCCTTGAGCAAGGTCAAAGAGAGCTTCTCGCTCAACGGTTATCCGACCGTGGACTTCATCGGACTGCTGCGCAGCCAGCGCAACACCGGCATGGCACAAGCCTACCGCGGCGCGACGACCAACCCGATAATCAAGATGATGCAATCATCCAAGGCAGACATCTTCGTCTACGTCACGCCACGCATCATCCGTGACGGCTCGACATCGCAAGCCATAGTCATGCTCGACGCACAGGATGCCTACACCCGCGAATCTTTCGCCAATGCCAACTTCACGAGCGACTCATTCATGACATCAGACACTGTGAGGCTGGTGTCCATGGCGCTTGACAACATCTCGCGCAACTTCTTCGGCCAGATCGAGGAGCGCTTCGCCGACCTCGTGGCTTCGGGCAGGACTATCGTGGCACACCTCTATGTCAAGGAGGGATGCGAGATGTCATTCTATGACTCATTCGGCGAGACGGGCGACGACCTCGGCACGCTGCTCAACTATTACTTAGCCGAAAACGCCTACCACGGCACGGGCGAAGTCAATAGCATAGAGGACTACTACATCGACATGTCGTTCAAAATCCCCATCTACGAGGAGAGTTCCGGGCGGCCGATACCCAAGACATACGCCATGTCAATGCTCCGCAAATTCCTGAGGGGAGTGCTCCCTGCCGAATACAAGATAGGCAAGACCGACACCAACGGTGCACAAATAGACATATATATCGAAGACAACGCTGAACTATGAGACGACACCTGCTGATACTATTGATGTGCCTGTCGAGCATGATATCGGCAGCACAGGGCGACATACAGTTTAGCATCCTGCCGGTCGCCGACGAGAGCCTGCCACAGACGGTGGCAGATGCACTGACGCTCAAACTCAAACAAATCATGACGCGCAACAACGCCGCATCGGCCAACCGCCACAACGTCTTCGGCATCGAGGCCGAGATTTCAATCGACGACACCTACACATCGGCAGGGCTCATGGACCAAGTGAGCTTCGCCAAAGGGACACTCACCCTCGTGATGACCAACACGGTGGACGGCAGCCTCTACCACAGCGCAGAGTTTGACCTGACCGGCGATGCCTCGGGAGGGACAGACAAAGCCCTGCGCAACATGGTCACATCAATCAAAACCAAAGACCCGCAGTTCACACGTTTCATCCGCGTCGGGCGGCAACGCATAGCCGAATACTATGCCAAAAACTGCCCGTACATACTCTCAAAGGCACAAAACTTGGTCGATGTCGGGCGCTATGAGGAAGCACAGAGCTACCTCTCCGCCATCAGCGAGACACTGCCATGCTTCGAGCAGGCATCAGCCATGATGAGGCAGCTGCACGAATACACGTCGGATGCCGCACCTGACACCGTCGTGATCGAAAAGACCGTGGTCATCCCCGTCGAGCGCGTGGTGGAAAAGCCTGTCCCCGCCACCGCACCGCAACCCACACCACGGCCCGAGCCGCAGCCGGCACCGCAGCCCGACCCGCAACCAGCCATCGAAGGGGTCGATTGCAACATCACCATCTCGGAACCCGACTTTGACTGCCGCGTCATCTCCTGCCGTGGCAACAAGCAGCAGAAGACCATAGCCATCACAGTCGAAATGATCAACCGCAATGCTGACCGCAACCAGAACGAATACTCGGCACTAAAGTCGGTCATCGACTGCAACGGACGCGAACTGAAGTCTTTCGGCGTAGACGGGTCATACAACATCAAGATGCCACCACACGTGACCGTCCGCAGGACATTCTATGTCAAAAACATATACGAGCGCATCCCCTCGCTGTCCTACGT
>DWUP01000002.1 GCA_020012075.1 Candidatus Avibacteroides avistercoris | reverse complement strand
GTGCGCATATAGTGTCGTGGTTGTTGATTCTGTCCATTATTGTCAGTTAGATTTATGCAAAATAACGCTTTTTTATGATACGCCCGATGAGGAAGTACAGATAAAATCTTCAGCCCGGAGTCGCAGACTTGCGGAAGCGGTAAGCGGAATCATTTGTCGTCGCGTATGACAAATGTGGCTTTTGGGTTTACTCCCGGAGGCAATGGCATACGACCTTTTGCGCAATAGCATACTACCATTTGTACAATAGCATACTACCATTCTTGTCATGGGGTCAGATGTTTTGCCTTGTTGGGCCTGACCCTGTGGGAGAGGTGTGTGCTTCTTTAATCCGCAATCAAACAGTGTGGGGCAAATGCCCGCATGTGACGGCCGGGCCGTGTGTGTGCCTCTACCCGGTGCGGTGGCTTGGTGGGTCACGGCATATTAGTTCCGCCGGCTCATCGCTTCTTGCCCAGCGCCGTCAATGTCTGCTCGACGGGGTCATAAAGGAAGTCATAGATGCCATTGTCATTGTCACATCTCAATTGCCAGACGATAGCGTCGGGGTTTGACGTGGTGCCTCTGAGTGTGTACCTTCTGCCCGTGTAGGTAGAGATTGTGTCATTGCCGTCGCCGGGCTTGGCATGCATGATGTGCAACATGAAATGCCCGTCACCGCTGTGTTCCCTATGGCGGATGTATAGTCGGTATTTCGCGCCGTCGGTACATGTGGCGGGGAATAGTCCCTCGTAGTGCGTCTCACGCCATGCCCCCAAGTCATAGTCATTGTCACCGGGCGATTGTCTGAACATGACTTGATTGCGTCGGGACACGGTCCAGCAGCCGTTGGTGCAGCGAACGTTGTATGTGTCGTCGTCCTCGATATTCCACACATGCGCCCCTGATGCGAGGGTGTGCCGCTCCAAGACTACTTTTTCTCCGCTACCGGGCATGAATAGTTCTGCCAACAGTGAGTCTGGCGTGAAACATATATATGCGGAGTGTCCGCTGCCATCTGCGGCCTCCGTGCGGATGCCTTGTGTGAAGAAGCGGCAGTAATCATCTGCCTGTCCTGTGCTCGTCGTCGCGAATGTCACGGCGCCGTTGCCCGGAGCGACAGTAGCCGCATCATTCATGTCCGTGCCTGCGAGCGGTACGGACGTAGAGTTGTCTTGTGGTGAGACATTGCATCCCGCCAGCAGAAGGCAGGCTGCTACCCATTTGATGCTGTCCTTCATGTTATGCCATGCTCTGCAAGAATATTTCAGTGATGGCGTAGGGCTTATATCAGCCCTTGCTGCCTGAGAGTCGCTATTAGTTTGGCCGAAAAAGCCTCATTGTCTGACTTAGTGTAGCGCAGGTCGGTGAAGACTTGTGCCAATGTCTCTTTGTGGTTTATCGAGACGAATTCACGGTTTTCGGGCAGTGACTCTTTGAGGGCATATATGCGCCTTATGTCTTCGTCTGAATATTGTTTGTATGTCTCTCTGTGGACCACGCCGTCGAGTGGCAGGCGGTCGGTCTGCGCGGGGCATTCGTCGGGATAGCCCACCGTGACTGTGGCTACCGGCATGACGAGGCGCGGCAGATGCAGTGTCTGCACGATTTGTCCCGGTTCGTAGGTGGTGGTGCCGAGATAGCATATCCCGAGTCCGTTCTCTTCGGCTATCGTACAGAAAGTCTGTGCCACGAGCAATGCATCAATGGTGGCATTGAAAAACATCTCGAAGTTGTCAAATCCCGGCGTGGCGCGGTTGAGCTTGCACCAGTGTGTCGCACGGTTGAGGTCGGCGCAGAAAGTCAGCACTATGGGTGCTTGTGTCACCATAGGTTGATTGAAGTGCATCGGTGCCAGCTTGGCTTTCATGTCGGCATCCTCGGTGACAATGATGCTGTACAGCTGCATCCCGCCCATTGTAGATGCACGGCAGGCCGTGCCGAGCATATCATCGAGCAGTTGCGGGTCTATTGCGCGTGAAGAGTATCGTCTGATAGTCCTTCGGTTTTTGATAGAGTCCATGAGTATTACATCTTTTATTCCATGTTGTGCCTGCAAAGTTAGCAAAAGATGCTTCCCGAGATTCATGGAGCAGGTGAAAGTGTGACGTTTGGGAAAATATTGCTTTAAAATATTTTTACCCCGATGTTTTTTCCGGGAAATATGGCCGCAGGGCTCTGCAAAAGATTTATCTTTGTCGTCATCTATTAATCAATAATCAAAAATGCTTTTAACACCGTGGAGAAACAAACTTATACTTATGACGAGGCTTTCGAAGAGTCGCTGAAATATTTCGAAGGGGATGAATTGGCAGCTCGTGTATGGGTCAGCAAGTATGCATTAAAAGACTCTTATGGCAAAATCTATGAGAAATCACCGGTAGACATGCATTGGAGGATAGCCAATGAAATTGCCAGAATCGAGAAGAACTATCCGAACCCTATCACGGCAGAAGAGATTTTTGGCCTGATGGACCACTTCAAATATATCATTCCTCAAGGCAGCCCGATGACCGGCATAGGCAATGACTATCAAGTGGCATCGCTGTCCAATTGCTTTGTCATAGGAGTTGACGGGCCGTCAGATTCCTACGGGGCAATTATTAAGATGGATGAAGAGCAGGTGCAACTGATGAAACGCCGGGGCGGGGTGGGGCATGACCTCTCAGACATCAGGCCCAAAGGCTCACCGGTCAAGAATTCTGCACTCACATCTACCGGATTAGTGCCGTTCATGGAGAGGTATTCCAATTCGACACGTGAGGTGGCGCAAGACGGGCGACGTGGCGCATTGATGCTCTCTGTCTCAATCAAGCATCCCGATTCTGAAGCATTCATCGATGCCAAGATGACCGAAGGCAAAGTCACCGGGGCCAACGTGTCGGTCAAAATCGATGATGAATTTATGGATGCGGCTATCAATGGCAAGCCATACATCCAGCAATATCCCATTGATTCCGCTAATCCGATTGTCCGTAAGGAAATCGATGCAGCACAACTCTGGCACAAGATCGTTCACAATGCGTGGAAGTCTGCCGAGCCCGGTGTGCTTTTCTGGGATACTATAATACGCGAGTCTGTGCCTGACTGCTACGCAGACCTTGGGTTCAAAACCGTTTCGACCAACCCTTGCGGCGAAATCCCATTATGCCCGTATGATTCATGCCGTCTGTTGGCAATCAATCTCTATTCGTATGTGGTCAATCCTTTTACTGCCGAGGCATTTTTTGATTATGATCTCTTCAAGAAGCATGTCACCATCGCACAAAGGATAATGGATGACATCATCGACCTTGAGCTGGAGAAGATACAGAAGATATTGGCCAAAATAGATGCAGACCCCGAAGGTGATGACGTGAAACGCACTGAACGTGAACTCTGGGAGAAAATATATAAAAAGAGCGGCGCAGGCCGCAGGACAGGTGTCGGTATCACGGCTGAAGGCGACATGCTGGCTGCACTGGGATTGCATTATGGTACGGATGAGGCCAACGCTTTTGCCGAAAATGTCCATAAGGTCTTGGCATTGAGTGCTTACAGATCTTCTGTCACAATGGCCGGTGAGCGTGGCGCATTCTCCATATATGATGCAGAGAGAGAAAAGAACAACCCTTTCATAAACCGCTTGCGTGAGGCTGACCCGGAATTGTATAGAGAGATGGTAAAGCATGGCCGTCGCAACATTGCACTGCTTACCATCGCTCCTACAGGGACGACCAGTCTTATGACACAGACTACTTCAGGCATTGAGCCTGTCTTCTTGCCGGTTTACAAACGCCGCCGCAAAGTTAATCCGGGTGATGCTGAAGTTCATATCGACTATGTGGATGAGACCGGCGATGCATTTGAAGAATATCTCGTCTTCCACCACAAATTTATGGTCTGGATGAAAGTGAACGGATATGATGTGGACAAGAAGTATTCCACCGATGAAATAGACGATCTCGTAAAGAAGTCTCCATACTATAAAGCGACATCAAATGATGTAGACTGGATGATGAAGGTCAAAATGCAGGGCTCTATCCAGAAGTGGGTAGACCATTCTATAAGTGTGACTATCAACATGCCGGCCGATGTCAAGGAGGAAATTGTCAATGACCTCTATATCGAGGCTTGGAAGTGTGGATGCAAAGGCTGTACAGTCTATCGCGAAGGCTCACGTTCAGGCGTACTCATATCGGCTAAAGATAAAAAGGAAATCCCGGAATGTAAGCGCCCAGAAGTCACTGAGGTGCGTCCAAAAGTCCTGGAAGCCGATGTAGTCCGTTTCCAAAATAATAAAGAGAAGTGGGTGGCTCTTGTCGGTCTGCTTGATAATGTGCCGTATGAAATATTTACTGGTCTGCTTGACGACGACGAGGGTATAATGTTGCCAAAAACTGTAGTTAAAGGTCGAATAATCAAAAACTATGATGAGAACGGCAATAAGCATTACGACTTCCAATTTGAAAATAAGAGGGGATATAAAACGACTATCGAAGGGCTTTCTGAGAAGTTTAATAAGGAGTATTGGAATTATGCAAAGCTCATTTCAGGCGTTTTGCGATGGCGTATGCCTATCGACCAAGTAATCAAACTTGTCAGTTCGTTGGAGTTTGACAATGACAACATAAATACATGGAAGGTCGGTGTCGAGCGTGCGCTCAAGAAATATGTCGTCGATGGCACTGAAGCCAAAGGACAGAAGTGCCCGAATTGTGGCAACGAAACATTGATTTATCAAGAGGGTTGCCTTATATGTAAAACATGCGGTTCGTCGAGATGCGGCTAATTGACAGAGAGGCTTTGTGGCGGGATGGCTCGGGTTTGCCCGGGCTGTCCCGCTTGTCTTTATAATTAATCCTAAATATGAAAGTAATATTTAGCATCGAATACAGGACACGATGGGGTGAAGACCTTCGCGTATGTGTCAGTGATGGGCATGATGACCTGTATGTCATACCGCTACAGACCAAGGACGGTGTGCGCTGGAGAGGCGAATTTTATACAAACGATTTGTCTCGCAGGATTACTTACTTCTACTCGGTCTTTTATCATGGGATGAAGACGCGTCAAGAGTTCTCATGGCGTCCGCGTGTCTTAAAGACAGATTCGCCTACAGATGTTTTTGTAGCCAATGATGCATGGCGTGATTTGCCGTCTGATTTCCCATTCTACAGTTCGGCGTTTTCATCGTTTGAAGTGCCATGTGCTCCTATTCTGCAAGAACCAATGCGAAGCGTGTTGCAACTCAAGGTGAATTTTCCTCATAACATTGGTCGTCTGGCAGTGGTGGGCAATTTGGATTATTTAGGCAATTGGAATCCTTCGGCTGCTATCCCCTTGACACTGGACAATTTCTCCGAGTGGTATGTCAATCTGGATGCATCGCAACTGTCATTTCCGTTTGAATACAAGTTTGTATTGCAGTCTCCCGACGGTAAGGTTTTCTGGGAGCAAAATCCCAATCGTGTAGTGTCTGATTGCGGATTGTCTGAAGGGATGACGCTCTCACTGTCAGACCAATTTGTGGATTTCGGTCTGCCTAAGGAGAGATATGCCGGGGTCAGCATACCATTGTTTGCACTCAAATCTGCATCGAGTTGCGGCATAGGTGACTTCAGCGATCTGTGCAAGATGGTCGATTGGGCGGTGAATACGGGCATGAAGTTTGTCCAAATCTTGCCGATCAATGATACTACGGCGACCAAGACTTGGCATGATTCATACCCTTACAGTGCCGTATCAGTCTTTGCCTTGAATCCTATTTATATAGATATTGTTCGTGCAGGACGACTGGATGATGAGTTACTAATGTCGCAGTTTGAGCAATGCCGGTCGGATTTGAATGCATTGCCTCAAGTGGACTATGAAGCTGTATTGTCATTCAAGCTCGACTACATGCACAGGCTGTTTGAACAAGACTATGATGCTGTGGTGGCTAATCCTTCGTTTGTCGCTTACTGTCGTGACAATGCGTCATGGCTGCGTCCCTATGCGGCTTTTTGTACGTTGAGGGATAAGTTTAAGACACCAGATTTTATGCAGTGGGGTGAATACTCTGCATATCACGACTCTGTGTATGAAGAACTGATGTCAAGTGACAGGCATATTGTCACGTTTTATGCCTATCTGCAATGGGTGGCAGGCAGTCAGATGTCTGATGCGTCAGCCTATGCCCGTGCGCACGGAGTGGTCATCAAGGGTGACATCCCTATTGGTGTCTCGCGTTGCAGCGCTGATGTCTGGGTAGAGCCTGCATTGTTTAATCTCGACGGGCAGGCCGGGGCACCACCTGATGCCTTTGCTGCCGATGGACAGAATTGGGGGTTCCCGACATATAATTGGGATCTCATGGCCGAAGACGGCTATTCGTGGTGGTGCAAGCGCTTTGAGGTCATGGCCAGATATTTTGATGCTTACCGCATAGACCATATACTTGGATTTTTCCGTATCTGGGAGATACCGGTCGATGCAGTCAGCGGCATAATGGGACACTTCACACCTGCATTGCCTTTGTCGGCTGGCGAGTTGCGCTCCCGCGGGTTTGATTTTGACCCGGCACTGCATTCTGTGCCATATATTACCGATGCGGTGCTAATGTCTGTCTTCGGGCACAAGGCCGGAATAATCAGGGAGACATATCTTGACGAGGCTTCAATGCATGGCAAATACACATTGCGCGAATCGGTTTCGACAGCTGCCAAGGTCATGCGGCTCGATGGTGTGGAGATTGAGGTGAAGCGTGGCCTGCTCAAATTGTTGTCCAATGTCCTTTTCATAGAAGACACACGCAGTCCCGGGATGTATCATCCGCGTATAGCGGTGCAGGACGCGCCGGTCTATGACCTGTTGCTCGATGATGACGAGAAGAGGACTTTCGATGCAATATATGAAGATTTCTATTATGTCAGGCATAATGACTTCTGGCGTGAGTCGGCCATGCGTAAGCTGCCGCCGCTCATCATGTCATCGCCAATGCTTGCCTGTGCTGAGGATCTCGGCATGATTCCGGCATGTGTGCCGGATGTACTTGATGCCCTGCATATATTGTCACTTGAGGTGCAGCGTATGCCGAAGATTTATGGGCGGGAGTTCGGTGAGCCTGCCGATTATCCATATTATTCTGTCTGTACGACATCGACGCATGACACTTCGACACTGCGTGGTTGGTGGCAGGAGGATGCTGTCAGGACGGGGCGTTACTACAACAATTATCTGCATTTCTGGGGTGAAGCCCCGAGGAATGCCACGACCGACATCTGCCGTATCATCGTGGCAAAACATCTTGAGTCGCCGTCGATGCTGTGCATCCTGCCATATCAGGACTGGATGTCAATCAGCGAATTGCGCAGCCGCAACGTCGCTGCCGAGCGCATCAATGATCCTGCCGACGGCAATCATTATTGGCGTTACCGCATGAACATGACGCTTGATGACTTGCTTGCGGCATCATCGTTGAATGATGAGATACGCGGGATGATTTCTGCATCGGGGCGCATATCGCATTGATTGTCATAATGGTAGACCCGGAACCGGCTGTGAGGCATTCGTCCTTGCAGCCGGTCTTTTGTCTACGGCATGTCATCTTTGGCCTTACAGAGTCGTCTTGCTGTAAATCTCTCTGAAACGCTGTGTGTCTGCCTGTCTGTCCCGGCAATCCCTCACATGAGAGTATAACGCTGAATTAATATTGCATTAAATCGCTGGATTATGGCTTTTTGTCATAAGGTTTGAGTAACTTTGATGATGATGGAAGACATGACGCCGCAGG
>DWUP01000024.1 GCA_020012075.1 Candidatus Avibacteroides avistercoris | reverse complement strand
CCGGTATTGCCCTGTCGCGCCGTGCGGCGAGCGGGCAACATTCTGTAAATTGGTTACAATCCACCACAACTTATATACAGTCATGCTGCCGGTGGCAACCTAATTTTGCAATGTCAAAGCTGAATGATATGTCAAGATTAGCAGAGTGTCTGGCCTGTCTGGCAGGCTTGTGGTGCGCGGCCGGGGTGTATGCCCAGACATTGGTCGATGTGCACAGCCACATCATAGTGCAGGAGTATGTCGAGATGCTCTGCCGGCATGATGCCGCGCTGGAGGAGACTTCAGCCCGCTTGCGACGGGCTTTGGAGGCCGGTGCCGTGTTGTCGGCTCGCGCAGGGATGTCCCTCGGTGGCGACGCCGCAAGGCTCTTCGGAATAAATCATTTCAAACAACAATAAAAATCAAAGCGTATGAAGAAGAATATCGGCAACGTATTGGCTCTCTATCCTACGCCGGCAGTAGTCGTCGGGACGGAGGTCGGGGGCAAAATCAACTGGCTACTCGTGGCCCACATCGGCATCATCGGGCATGACATGCTGATGCTCAGTATGCACAAGGCACACCACACCAACGCCGGCGTCAAGGCCACAAGCCGGGTGTCGGTCAATGTCGTGGACGAGGCAATGCTGCCACAGGCCGACTATGTGGGATGTGTCAGTGGTGCCAAGGTGGATAAGTCGGATGTCTTCGCATGGCACAGCGGCGAGGCCGGGACACCGGTGATAGATGCTTCGCCGCTGACGATGGAGTGCGAGGTGGTGGATGACTATGAAACAGAGACATTCGACAACTTTATTTGCAGGATAGCCAACACCTACGCCGACGAGAGCATACTCGGGGCTGACGGCAAGATTGACTACGGGCGGCTGAAGCCGGTCTTGTTTGAGATGCCCACCTATTCTTATCTGAAGACCGGCGAGGTGATAGGCAAATGCACCGTGGCAGGCCGCGAATACAAGAAAGGACATGAAAAGGCGTGACTTCATCATAGGGTCGCTGATGGCTGCCGGCACACTGCTTGCCGCCGGCAAGGTCGGTACTGGTGCCGTCGGCCTCGCGGAGAGTGATAAAAAGAAAGATAAAGATAAAGGTATGAAAATAGTAGTATTGACCGGCAGTCCCAGACGTAATGGCAACTCGGCACATCTGGCCGAACAATTCATCAAGGGCGCACGTGAAGCCGGGCACGATGTATTCCGCTTTGACTGTGCTTTTGCCAATGTCGCTCCGTGCCGTGCCTGCTATCATTGCGGTATGGATGGGCCGTGTGTGTCGAACGATGACTTCGAGGCACTGCGTCCGCACCTGCTGGAGGCAGACATGGTGGTCTTTGCGACTCCCCTCTATTATTTCGGTTTCTCGTCACAGCTCAAGGCGGTGATTGACCGCTTCTATGCTATAAACGGACAGATAAAAGGAGCGGCCAAGAAGGCGGCATTGCTAATGACCTATGCCGATACAGCCCCACGCGAAGCCGAGCCGCTGCTGTCACACTATGAAGCCCTGACCGAATATCTCGGATGGAAGAGCGTAGGGACAGTAGTGGCACCGGGAGTATGGCCTGCCGGTGCGGTCCGTGACACACGTTATGCCGGACAGGCATACCGCTTGGGGAAGGATTTATAAACGTCAAAGGGGAGTGAGATGACTAAACTGATATTGACATTTATCCTGATGGCCGGCTGCATAGTCACAGCCACGGCACAAGGTGATGAGACAAAAGACACTATCGGTATGGACAGGACAGCTGTGTGCCGTGACAACTACCGCACACTCTTCGGATGTGAAGCCTTGACAGGGCAGGGGACAGACCCCGAGATGATGGACATCTTGCAGAAATTCATCTTCGGCGAAGTATTCAGATGCGGTGACCTCGACATCAAGACACGCGAACTGATTACTTGTGTGACGCTCGCTTCGATGCAGACCTTACCGCAGTTGAAGGCACATGCCGGCGCGGCGCTCAACGTGGGAGTCAAACCGATAGAACTCAGGGAAGCAATGTATCTGACTGCCCCATTTATCGGATTTCCCAAGATGCTCAATGCTGTCGGCACTGTCAATGAGGTGTTTGCAGACCGGGGCATATCCCTTCCGTTGCAGGATGTGGGGACAGTGGACGAAAGCGACAGACATGAGCGCGGCAGCGCCATACAAGACATGCTCTATCCCGGTGGCATCTCCGGCGTGATGGCAGGTGTCCCGGGCGGATTGGGTGAAGATGTAGAGCAGTTTCTGACGGACTATTTCTTCGGAGAAATATACACACGTGGTGCCATTGACCTGCAGACACGCGAATTGCTCGGTTACTGTATATTGACGGCTATCGGTGCCGAGAGCCAGCTCCGCTCGCATTATCACGGCTGCATCAATGCCGGCAATGCTCCCGAGACGGTGGCAGCCGCCGTGGTGCAGTGCCTGCCCTACGTGGGATTTCCGGCAGGGATAAAAGCCCTCGGCATCATCAAGGGTGAGGCTGCACACGCCGACGAGACGGCCCAGGTGGTGCGTCTGTCACGCATAGTGGTAGACCCGGAAAAGATAGATGAATACAACGCATATCTCCGTGAGGAAATCACTGAATCAATGGCTAAAGAGCCCGGTGTGCTCACCCTGTATGCCACATCTGAGAGAGATAACCCGTCAAACATCACTATCCTTGAAATCTATGCAAGCAGGGAAGCATACCAGAGCCACCTGCAAACCCCGCATTTCAAGAAGTATAAGGAGGGGACACTTGCAATGGTCATGGATTTGAAGTTGATTGACAGCACGCCTATTATCCCGGGATTGAAAATCAAATAACAGAGCTGCGGATATAAAAAGGAAGCCATGCGCCTTGCCAATGGATGACCAAGCAAGGCCGTGGCTTCTTCCTTTATATATTACCGTCTCAGATATTAGCTATGCGGATTATGTCTGCGAATACTCCGGCAGCTGTGACACTGGCCCCTGCGCCGTAGCCTTGGATGCACATGGGATATTCCCGATAACGCTCGGTAGTAATGAGGACGATGTTGTTACTCCCCTCAAGGTTATAGAATGGCGATCCTGCAGGCACCTCCTCCAGACCTATTTCCCCTTTCCCCTCATCAAGCCGGGCAATGAAGCGCAATCTCTTGTGCGCCGTCTCAAGCCTTTGACGTTCTTCCTCAAACTGCGCGTCGAGACTTGGCAACTGCTTTTTGAAGTCTTCAAGGCTTGCATTCATCATCTCTGTCGGTATGAAATTGTTCTTTGCTATGTCATCTTGCTCTATACGATACCCGGCCTCGCGTGCAAGGATTACCAATTTGCGTGCGACATCCTTGCCTGACAGGTCTATACGTGGGTCAGGCTCTGCATAACCTTCTTCCACGGCACGGTTTACCGTTTGGCTGAATGGGACAGAAGGCGAGAGGGTATTGAAAACATAGTTTAGCGTGCCAGAGAGTACGGCCTCGATTTTCAGTATCTTGTCACCGCTGTTTATCAGGTCATTTATGGTGTTGATGATAGGCAGTCCGGCACCTACATTTGTTTCGAATAGGAATTTTACGCCACGATGTACTGCCGTAGATTTCAGATGGTTGTAATTGTCGTATGGTCCGGATGCCGCAATTTTGTTGGCAGTCACTATGGATACGTTGTGGCTGAGCAATGATTGGTATATCCCTGCTATGTCTTCGCTGGCTGTGCAATCGACGAATACGGAGTTGAAAAGGTTTAGTTCAATGATTTTTTCTTCCAGCAGTTTAGGACATGACGGTATGCCTTGCTTGTCAAGCAGGCTGCGATAGTCATTCAGATTCACTCCATCCTTGTCTATGAACAGGTGTTTGCTGTTGGCAATGCCGATGATATTCAGTTTCAATCCGTTTTTCTTCATCAAGGTCATGCGCTGGTCGTTTATCTGTTCAATCAGGCTGTGACCGACAGTGCCTATTCCGCAGATGAATATGTTGAGGACTTTGTACTCTGAAAGGAAGAACGAGTCGTGGATGACGTTGAGTGCTTTGCGCAGTTCGCTGCGGTCTATGACGAATGAGATATTGCGTTCAGATGCCCCTTGTGCGAATGTCTTGGCATTTATGCCATTTCGCCCGAGTGTGCCAAACAGCTTTCCTGCGATACCCGGGGTATGCTTCATGTTTTCACCTACGACAGCCACGGTGGACAGACCATATTCCGCTTTAACGAGATTTATCAGTCCGGCCTTTATCTCTCTTTCAAATTCCTCATTTAGTGCTTGGCAGGCAGGCTCGGCATCGACTGATTTTACACCTATCGAAGTGCTGTTTTCAGAAGAAGCCTGTGCGACGAGGAAAACGCTGATGCTTGCTTGTGCCAATGCCCTGAATATTCTGTAATTGACACCTATGACCCCGACCATGCCGAGACCTGACACTGTAATCAGTGCCGTGTCGGCAATGGACGAGATGCCCTTGATTAGTCTGCCGTTGTCTACAGCTTTGCTGGTGATAAGTGTACCGCTGTTTGACGGATTCAAGGTGTTTTTTACCAATATCGGTATATCCTTCTGACATACCGGATATATGGTCGGCGGATATATGACTTTTGCTCCGAAGTTGCAAAGCTCCATCGCTTCGATATAACTCAGATGTGGTATTGTGTAGGCCGAAGAAATGACTTTCGGGTCGGCTGTCATAAATCCGTCTACATCTGTCCAAATCTCAAGTATCTCCGCATCTAATGCCGCGGCTATAAGTGATGCGGTATAGTCAGATCCCCCCCTTCCCAAGTTGGTAGTGTCTCCTGTTTTCACATCGCTGGATATGAATCCCGGCACAATCGTAACCTTAGACAGATTGCATAATATCTCACGGATAAGGTGGTAGGTCGTGGTGTTGTCTACCAAGTGCTGTGAATGTTTTTTCTCCGTTTTGATGAACAGCCTTGAGTCCACCCATCTGGCATCGTCGATATATCTGCTGATTATCAATGATGACATCCGTTCCCCATAACTTACTATGGTGTCGAGTGTCTTGTCTGACAAGTCACCGATGAGATAGAGACCATTAAGCAAGTCATTCAATTGTTTTAGGAGCGGTGCTATGGCAGTCTTAGTCGATTCGGTGATACCCGGATTGTCAAATATGTCATCAATTGTGGCTTCATGCACAGTCTTGATGTATTTGTATACGTCTTTATAAGTTGTGTCATGGCTTGATGCCATTTTGGCGGCAGTGATTAGCTTGTCTGTCATTCCGCCGAATGCCGAAACCACTACTATGACATTTTCGCTACAATCGCAGATTATATTTTTTACTGTCTTGAGATTGCCGGCATTCCCTACCGATGTCCCGCCGAATTTCAATACTTTCATTACTCGTTTAATTAACCTTTTTCATCAGGGCTATAAATCCTATGTGCTGAGGATATTGGCGCGCAACGTATGGGAAAATATGCATACAGATGCTTTGCCCTTATATAAAATGAATAAATATATATGTTTTTTATCTGTCGGCAAATATAACGAAAAAAGCATTAATTGTGTAAACGCGCTGTAATCATAGTTATTTTGCCGTTACGTTATTGGTTTTGCTTTTAATGTGTTTGCCAAATCTTCAAATCAATTGTCATACGCTATCTGTCAGTCAGCAGAATGAAACCTGTATATCTTACTAAAATTCTGCCAATGACAATATTTTCACTACTTTTGTAATCCACTATATGACAATTTACAGGTATGAGCCATTCAAATGCTTCCGTATTGTTAGTATATACTGGCGGAACAATCGGTATGATCCGCAATGATGAGACCAGTGTATTGGAGAGTTTCAACTATAAACATTTATTGAAGCATATCCCGGAACTTGGAAAGTGCGGGGTTAATATAGACTCTTATGTCTTTGACAAAGTGATTGATTCGTCAGACATGAATCCTGACGAGTGGGTAAAAATAGCCAAAGTCGTATATGATAACTATGAGAAGTATGACGGCTTCGTAATATTGCATGGCACAGATACTATGGCTTATACCGCATCAGCGCTGAGTTTCATGTTGGTCAATCTGACAAAGCCGGTCATTCTCACCGGATCTCAATTGCCGATAGGCGACCTCAGGACTGACGGCAAGGAAAATCTGCTGACCAGCATAGAGATTGCAAGTACGAGAGGTGAGGATGGCGAAATGATTATTCAAGAAGTTTGCGTGTTTTTTGAGAACCATTTGATGCGTGGCAATCGGACGACCAAGCTCAACGCTGAGAATTTCAATGCTTTCCATTCATGCAATTATCCGAATCTGGCAGATGCCGGCATTCATATCAAATATGATGTAGCCAATCTGCGCCGCAACACGAATGATTTGCCATTAAAACATTATGATGCATACGACGCCAATGTGGCTGTTCTGACTTTATTCCCGGGCATACAACAAAGCGTTGTAGAGGCACTACTCAATGCACCCGGATTGCGCGGTGTAGTGTTGAAGACATTCGGGACTGGCAATGCCCCGCGTCGCGACTGGCTGCTCAGGCTGCTTTCAGAAGCATCGCAACGTGGCATAGTGATAGTCAATGTCACTCAGTGTGTCGAAGGGGCGGTTGATATGTCCCGTTACGAGACAGGTGCACAGCTCATTGGCACCGGGGTAATCAGTGGATATGACATCACGACAGAGTCGGCATTGACCAAACTGATGCTGTTGCTCGGCAATGAAAAGTCGCCTGAGATCGTCCGTAGCAAGATGCTTACGCCTATTGCCGGTGAAATGACTGTCTGAAGTCCATCGATACTATCCTGTCTGATGGTTTGAGTAGTGCTGTGCCACACTTGTGGCTTTAGCATACATCATTGCCGCCTTCAGATGCCAAGTCCGCCCAAATTGCTAACTTTGCACCAGTCTGACATAGGAATCATTAAGCATAATAGATGAAAAAATATCAATTAGACCTTATTGTCCGCCGTGTGGAGAGACTGCGTGATGATTATGTCGTCCTGCATCTCACCCACCATCAGCCTTTGCCAACGATGCTACCCGGGCAGTTTGTCGAAGTCAAGGTGGACAAATCTCCCACCACTTTCCTGAGAAGGCCTATCTCAATTAATTTCGTCGATGAAGCGAACAACGAGTTGTGGTTGTTAGTCCATGTCGTCGGTGAAGGCACACGTGCAATGGCCAATCTTGAGTGCGGCTCGAAGCTTGACTGTCTTTTGCCGCTGGGCAATGGCTATATGATGCCGGAAACCCCTGGAGGGCGTTATTTGCTCATAGGCGGCGGCGTCGGCACTGCTCCGCTGTTGTATTATGGATATATGCTGCGCAATTGCGGATGTGAGCCGACGTTTCTGCTCGGTGGACGCACGGCAGATGACGTGATGCAACTCGGGCTCTTCGAACAGACGGGTCCCACATACGTCACCACCGAAGACGGGTCAATGGGTGAATGTGGTTATGTCACAGCTCACACCGTATTGGGCAGGCAATCATTCGACAGGATAGCCACGTGTGGGCCAAAACCGATGATGATGGCTGTCGCGGCTTATGCTGCCGCACATGGCATTGAATGTGAAGCATCGCTCGAAAACTTGATGGCATGTGGCCTCGGTGCCTGCTTATGCTGTGTCGAGAAGACAGATGAGGGCAATGTCTGTGTTTGTAAAGACGGACCAGTGTTTAACGTTAAAAGATTGCAATGGCAAAACTCGAAGTAAATATCGGCAGCCTGAGACTTAAAAATCCTGTACTTACAGCCTCCGGCACATTTGGCTACGGACTTGAATTTGCCGATTTCATAGACTTGAACGCCCTCGGCGGTTTCATAGTCAAGGGCACGACCCTGCATCCGCGCCAAGGCAATGATTATCCCCGCATGGTCGAGACGGCATCGGGGATGCTCAATTGCGTTGGTTTGCAAAACAAGGGAGTGGATTATTTCTGCGACGTCATATATCCGCAGTTGTCAGGCTTTGACACCAATGTCATAGTCAATGTTTCCGGCTCGTCACCGGATGAATATGCCGAGTGTGCGGCACGCATAGCACGGCTCGAACGTGTGCCGGCCATTGAACTCAACATATCATGTCCCAATGTCAAGGACGGGGGGATGGCTTTCGGAGTGACGGTCTCAGGAGCGGCTTCGGTAGTCAGAGCAGTGCGCAAAGCCTATCCGAAGACATTGATCGTCAAGCTGTCGCCCAATGTGACAGACATCGTTGAGATAGCAAAGGCTGTAGAAGGCGAAGGAGCAGACTGTGTGTCACTCATCAACACTCTGATGGGTATGGCCATCGACATCGAGCGTCGCCGCCCGATGCTCAGCATATCTACCGGCGGTCTGTCTGGCCCGGCTGTCAAGCCTGTCGCCCTCCGCATGGTCTGGCAGGTAGCCCGTGCCGTCAATATCCCTGTGATAGGTCTTGGAGGCATCATGAATGCCCGTGATGCCATCGAATTTTTGATGGCCGGAGCTACGGCCATACAGGTCGGGACGGCCAATTTCATTGACCCGTCTGTGACTGTCAAGATAGTGAAAGGCATGGACGAATGGCTCGAAGCACACGGATGCAAAAGCGTAGATGAGATAATCGGTGCCCTGAATGTCTGAGCAATAACTGCTTCTGCTCCCGGTGTTGTCAATGATGGCCGTGCATGGATGGATTGTTTCCCCATGCACGGCCATTGCCATGTCGTCGATGTCTTTGGCTGGATTGCAACCCGTGTCTGGTGGCATACGGCCTTTTCGCCGATAGCATACGACCTTTTCACTGATGGCATACGACCTTTTGACCCATAGGGTCAGATGATTTTCTGCTTGGCATACCACCTTTCATGCCGACATGGTTATGCCCCATGCGCCGGCATCTGTCATGCAGCTGTCCCCACCGGATATAATTGCTTAAAATATCAAAATTGTATGGACAAAATGTTTGGGGAATAATGGCATAAGACTATATTTATGCCGCAAATCTTAAATCTGTTTATTATGATTATCGGAGTCCCAAAAGAAATCAAAAACAACGAAAACAGGGTAGGCCTTACACCTGCCGGTGCAAAAGAATTGGTCGGCCACGGCCACAGAGTGTATGTGCAGCACACTGCCGGCGAAGGCAGCGGCTTCGGTGATGCCGACTATGAGGCAGCAGGTGCAGAAATATTGCCGGCTATCGAGGATGTCTATGCCAAGGCGGATATGATTGTGAAGGTAAAGGAGCCTATAGAACCCGAATACAGCATTATACGCGACGGGCAACTCCTTTTCACTTACTTCCACTTTGCAAGCGACGAAAGGCTCACAAAGGCCATGCTTGACAGTGGCGCGACTTGCATTGCCTACGAGACGGTGACAGACCGTAGCGGGCATTTGCCGTTGCTCGTACCGATGAGTGAAGTGGCCGGACGTATGTCTGTTCAGGAGGGAGCACGTTTTCTGGAGAAGCCACAAGGCGGCAAGGGCAAACTGATAGGCGGCGTCCCCGGGGTCAAACCGGCCAAAGTCCTCGTGCTGGGTGGCGGAGTGGTAGGCACCAACGCAGCCCTCATGGCGGCCGGCCTCGGCGCGGATGTGACCATCACCGACATATCATTGCCCAGACTGCGCTATCTCAGCGAAGTCATGCCGCGCAATGTCAAGACTCTCTATTCGTCACGCCACAATGTTGAGGCAGAGTTGCCCGACACCGACCTCGTGATAGGTGCAGTGCTTATCCCCGGAGCCAAAGCCCCGCATCTGCTCACTGCAGACATGCTCGGCATGATGCGCCCGGGCAGTGTGCTGGTCGATGTGGCCATTGACCAGGGAGGCTGCTTCGAGACATCACATCCCACGACACACAGCGAGCCTGTCTACGAAGTCAATGGCATCGTGCACTATTGCGTGGCCAACATACCCGGCGCAGTCCCCTATACATCCACTTTGGCTTTGACCAATGCCACATTGCCATATACAGTCCGTCTTGCCGACAACGGATGGAAGGATGCATGCCGTGATGACGCAGGGCTTGCCGCAGGTGTGAATGTGGTCGGCGGCAAAGTGGTCTTCCCCGCAGTGGCAGAGGCTTTCGGGCTGAAATGCAGCAAACTGAAGATCTGATGCGCCTCACAGGACTGGTGATTATCATGATTTGAATATCAGAGCCGGATGCCGGTATCCCGCATCCGGCTCTGACTTTAGCCCCCATAAGGCTGCCCTTTTGCCGGCAAGCCTTGCCGATTATTGGATAAGAAACCCTACATTTGTGGCATATTAAAACTTAGGATAATGGTGAAATTGAAATTTTCCATCTTGCTGTTAGCATTAATGACAATGACAGATATCTTGGCTTCAAGCGGATTGACAATCGAAGAAATCAATAGCGGTCTCTTCGCCCCAAAAGGAATCAGAAACATAGTCTCGATGCTCGATGGTGAACACTACACCCAGTTGAGCGATGACAATACACAGATTGTCAAATATTCATATAAGACAGGCAAGCAGGTCGGCGTAGTCTTTGATGTGAAGACAGCACGCGAATGTAGTCTGGACCATATTGACGGATATACATTCTCACCTGACGAGAAACGGATATTGATTCAGACCGAGACAACGCCTATATACCGCCATTCATATACGGCTGTCTATTATCTCTTCAATGTAGCCAATAACAAGTTGCAAAAACTGACCGAGGGAGCGATACGCATTCCGACATTCTCTCCCGACGGCAACCAGTTGGCATTTGTCCGTGACAACGATATATTTTTGATTAAATTCCTGTATGGTTATGCAGAGTCTCGCGTGACCAAAGACGGCGAACTCAATAAAGTCATCAACGGCGCTCCCGACTGGGTGTATGAGGAAGAATTCGCTTTCAACTCAGCATTGACATTCAGTCCTGACAGCAAAATGATAGCATACATCAAATGGAATGAGTCAAATGTGCCAACCTATACATTCCCGCTATACAAGGGGTTGGCCCCGGCACTCGATGAATATGCAGACTACCCCGGTACTTATTCCTACAAATATCCTATTGCCGGTCAGGAGAACTCTGAAGTCTCAGTCATGACATTTGACATATTCACCAAAGTGACCAAACGTATGAACCTCGATATCTCATCCGAGGATTATATCCCAAGGATAAAATTCACCAACGATCCTGACAAACTGGCTGTCATCACCCTTAACAGGCATCAGAACAGACTGGATCTCTATTATGCAAACCCCAAGACGGGTGTCTGCAATCTCATCCTTCGTGAGGAAAACGACAGATATCTGAGAGATAACATCCTTGAGAGCATACAGTTTTATGACAACAATTTCACCATCATCAGCGAACGCAATGGATGGCCTCACATCTACCTCTATACTTTGTCCGGGACACTGGTCAAACAAGTTACCGACGGTGAATACGAAGTAAAGCGGTTGTATGGCTGGGACGAAGAAGATGACTTGTTTTACTATTTGAGTAACGAAGGCAGTCCGCTGACTACTTCGGTATGGAAAATTGACCGCAGAGGGAATAAGACCCGTTTGTCCGATGATACACAGGGCATCAATTCTGCCGGATTTTCAGCTAAATACAATTATTTCATCAATTCGTTCCAGAATGTCACTACGCCAAACGTCTACACCATCAAGGACAATCGTGGCAAAACACTCTGTACATTGAAGGACAACTCCGAAGTCCTTGAATTGGCACAAGCGGCCAATTTGCCACAAAAGGAGTTTTTCACATTCACCACTGCCGATGGCACTACACTCAATGGGTGGATGATGAAGCCTCTGGACTTTGATGCCGGCAAAAAATATCCCGTTCTGATGTACCAATACAGCGGTCCCGGCTCGCAACAGGTGCTGGATGCATGGAGTGTCTCGTGGGAGACTTATATGACTACACAGGGCTATATCACAGTCTGCGTAGATGGCCGCGGCACTGGCGGGCGTGGTGAAGATTTTGAGAAATGCACATACATGAGCATCGGAGTCAAGGAAGCTGACGATCAGGTAGCAGCTGCCCGCTATCTTGGCACATTGCCATACGTGGACAAAGGCAGGATCGGCATCTGGGGATGGAGCTATGGAGGCTATATGACACTGATGAGCATGTGCCAAGGAGCAAAGATTTTCAAGGTCGGCATAGCTGTGGCAGCCCCGACAGATTGGAGATATTACGATTCGGTCTATACCGAAAGATATATGCGTACGCCACAAGAGAACGACACGGGTTATGACAAGTCGTCTGTCTTCAGTCGTATTGACAAAATGCATGGCAAATTGTTGCTTGTACATGGCTCTGCCGATGACAATGTCCACCTGCGTAACATGATGGAATTCTCGGAGGCATTGGTACAAGAAGGCATAGATTTTGACATGATGGTCTATACCAACCGCAATCATGGTATAGCCGGAGGCAACACCCGTAACCACCTCTACAACAAATTGACCAATTATATCAAAGCTAATCTTTGATCTGATGGATATAAAACACGTGAGGAAACCGGATTGGCTGAAAGTCAATTTTGGTGCAAATGAGAAGTATGCAGAGACAAAACGGATAGTCGACGGTCATTGTCTGCACACCATTTGCAGCAGCGGACGGTGTCCCAACATCGGGGAATGTTGGGGGCGTGGGACAGCCACGTTTATGATAGGCGGCGACATCTGTACCCGGGCTTGTAAATTCTGTAATACCAAGAGTGGGCGTCCGGCTCCTCTTGATGAGACAGAGCCGGCCAACGTCGCGCGGTCTGTCAAGTTGATGAAGTTGCGCTATGCTGTCATTACTTCGGTAGATCGTGATGACCTGCCTGACCTTGGAGCTTCTCATTGGGTGAAGACCATAAGCGAAGTTAAGTCTGTCGCTCCTGAAACGGCTTTGGAAGTATTGATTCCGGATTTTCAGGGGCGTAACGATTTGCTTGACATGATTGCAGATGCCGGAGCAGATGTAGTTTCACATAATATTGAGACTGTCCGCCGATTGACACCGGAGGTCAGAAGCCGCGCAAAGTATGAAACGAGCCTCCATGTGCTACAATATCTTTCTGACAAGGCCGTTACGGTCAAGTCAGGTCTGATGGTCGGGCTTGGGGAAACTGCAGAAGAAGTGGAATCCACTATGGATGACCTATTGTCATGCGGATGCCGCATATTGACCATAGGGCAATATTTGCAGCCTACCCACAGGCATTATCCGGTACATGAATACATCACCCCGGCACAATTTGATTATTATAAGCAGGTGGCATTGGCAAAAGGTTTCAAGGAGGTAGAGAGTGCCCCGCTTGTACGCTCTTCGTATCGGGCAGATAAGCTCCTTGACGATTTGACTTCGCTGCATAAATAATCTTTATCCTTTAAAGACAGTAAAGCATTATGAAGCCTGACGCGTCTGTGTTTGCCACATTAGCACTTGTGTCTGTGCCTTTGTGCCAATATGCGCAAGGCACGTCGCAGCAGCAGCCCAACATCGTGCTGATCATGTGCGATGACATGGGCTATTCAGACTTGGGCTGTTATGGCAGCGAGATACGCACACCGCACATTGACAGTTTGGCGGCTAATGGTTTACGCTTCAGCCATTTCCTGAATACAGGGCGCAGTTGTCCCAGTCGTGCATCATTGCTCACAGGACACTATCAGCATGACGTGGGGATGGGGTGGATGACAGCCGTCGATGAACATCGCCCCGGCTATCGTGGGCAAGTCTGCCGCGAAGTCCCGACCATTGCCGAAAGAATGAAAGAGGCCGGTTATATGACATACATGGCCGGCAAATGGCATTTGACCCTTGAGGGTGCATTCGGAAGCCCTAATGGCAGCTATCCGGTGCAACGTGGATTTGACCGTTACTATGGATGTCTGAGTGGTGGTGGCAGTTATAGTAAACCAAAGCCATTGTATAGCGGACTCAACAAGATAGACAGTCTCCCCGATGACTACTATTATACTGTCGCTTTGACTGATTCTGCTATCAAATTCGTCCGTCAGCATCCACATGATGTGCCAATGTTCCTTTACGTAGCCCACTATGCCCCGCATTTGCCGTTGGAAGCTCCGGCAGCGAGGATTGAGCAATGCCTTGCCAGATATAAGTGTGGCTATGATGAGTTGCGCTCCAGACGCTTTGAGCGCCAGAAACTTTTGGGCCTTATGCCCTATGGGTCAGAGATGCCCATACATGACCGTGAGTTTGATGGCAGACGTCCGGCATGGGATGAACTGACCGAAGTGCAGCAGAATGAATGGATAAGGAGCATGGCTACTTATGCCGCAATGATAGAAATCGTGGATGAACAGGTGGGACGGCTCATCGATGTCATCCGGGCAGAAGGTATGCTGGACAACACTGTGTTTATTTTTCTGAGTGACAACGGGGCAAGCAACGAAGGGGGGTATATCGGCCAACTGATGGCAGATCTCAGCAATACACCATATAGGAGCTACAAACAATGGTGTTACTATGGCGGTACGGCTTCACCACTTATTTTAGCCTATGGAGGTGCGGCAGTCGGTAGCGGTCAAGGTAAAGTATGTACAGACATGGCGCACATAATCGACATTGTACCTACATGTCTTGACTTGGCTGGCATATATTCTCCTGACAATAACTATGGCTTGCCGGGTGTCAGCCTTATGGATGCTGTCGTAGGAACGGGACTCGGTGGCAGGACGTTCTATTTTGAGCATCAAGGCTCTTCAGCTGTCATATCAGATGGTTGGAAGCTCGTTCGCCGTGGCAAAGATGCTCCATGGGAATTGATAGAACTCTGCCGCGACCCATTCGAGATGTATGATGTCTCTGTGGAGCATCCCGATGTGGCCAAGCATCTGCAATCGTTGTGGAACGAATGGGCAAAAGACCACAAAGTCTTGCCTCTGGAAGACAAACCGTGGACAGAGCGGATAGAATACTATAAAAGATTAAATCCGGACCAAAGTGGGATAGAGTAGCATACGGCAAGGAAGGCTTTTTATTAATTTTGCAGCCAAACCAGAATTAATATAATATAGATGAAGTCATTCCCACTGCTATTGTTGGCGATGGCCACTCTTTGCCCGATTGCAATTGTTGCACAAGATTTGCCCATAGAGGCAGATCCCGTGGCAGTCGTGATGTCAAGTAATAATGAAGTGCATGAAGTCGGCGACACTATCTACCAAGGAGGCTCTTACACAGGACCTGCACCGATTGAAATACGATTCCTTTCACGCGTAACGTCTGACAGGACAAACCTGAGATATGAATGGGCTGTCTGCACGGATGCCAACTGCGAGAATGCCATCCTGACACGTTATGACGAAGATATGGACTATACATTCATGTCGGCAGGGACAACCTATATACAGCTGCGCATCTCTGACACTGACAGTTTATATATAGATTACTACTCACTGCCTATCTCAATCACTGTCAGCGAATCCATGCTCGAACTGCCGAATGCTTTCTCACCCAACGGGGATGGGATTAATGACAGATACACCGTCAGGCATCAGTCATTGGTGAGCTTCGAGGCGCACATATTCAACCGCTGGGGACAAGAACTCTATTCGTGGTCGATTGGCAACATTGATGACGGATGGGATGGTACTTACAAAGGGAAAACGGTCAGCAATGGCGTATATTTTATTGTCGTTGTGGCCGAAGGAGCTGACGGCATAGAGTATAAAAAGAAATCATCCATCAATGTCATGACAGGCATCAGTGATGGATATAACAACGGGACTTACAACCAATGAACAGTAGTGAGAGCCAGACAGATGCAATAGAAGTCAAGGGAGCAAGAGTCAATAACCTCAAAAACGTCAATGTCACCATCCCGCGCAATGCTCTGACCGTGATAACAGGTCTGAGCGGAAGTGGCAAATCATCGCTTGCATTCAATACTATATATGCCGAAGGACAACGCAGGTACATTGAAACGTTCTCGGCATACGCACGCAATTTCCTCGGCAACATGGAACGCCCCGATGTGGACAGCATCACAGGGCTTAGCCCTGTCATATCCATAGAGCAAAAGACCGTCAATAAAAACCCGCGGTCTACTGTCGGGACTGTGACGGAGATATATGATTACCTGCGATTGCTATATGCCCGAATCGCGACGGCATATTCATACGTGACCGGCGAGGAGATGGTCAAGTTTACAGAGGAACAGGTAGTGGACATGATCATGCAGACCTATTGCGGTAAGCGTGTATATATCCTTGCGCCACTTGTAAAGGCGAGGAAAGGGCATTACAAGGAACTGCTCGAACAGACGCGCCGCAAAGGATTTGCATACGTCAGGATAGACGGGAGTATCGAAGAATTGAAGTTCGGGATGCGTCTTGACCGCTACAAGATACACGATATTGAGGTCGTGGTTGACCGCTTCACCGTCAAAGACGAACAGCGGCTCAAGCAGAGTGTATCGGTGGCAATGAAAGCCGGCGATGGCCTGCTGATGGTGCTCGATGCCGACACTATGCAGCCAAAGTATTTCAGCCGCAAGTTGATGTGCCCCACGACGGGAATGTCGTATAAAGACCCGGCGCCACACAACTTCTCATTTAATTCCCCGCAGGGAGCTTGCCCGAAATGTAAGGGCTTGGGATATATCAACCGTGTGGATGTAGACAAGGTAATCCCCGACAGGAGCATCTCTATCTATGACGGCGGCATTGTCCCTCTGGGAAGGTACAAAAACCTCATGATATTCTGGCAGATTCAGTCATTGCTTGAGATGCACGGGCTGGACATCAAGATGCCGATCACAGAGCTCTCTGACGACGTGATTGACGAGATAATGCACGGCAGCAATGACAAAATCAGGATGAGGAGTGCACTGATCCACAGCAGTTCTGACTATTTTGTCAAGTTTGACGGTTTGGCCAAGTATATACAGATGCAGCAGGATGCCGATGCGTCGGCCACTGCCCGCAAATGGGCAGAGCAATTCTCCATCGTAGACGTATGCCCGCAATGCCACGGCAAGAGGCTGAAAGAAGAGGCTTTGGCCTTCAAAATTTTGGGTAGGGACATATATGACTTATCATCTATTGATATTGACGATTTGATACAATGGTTCGGGTCATTGCATAGTATGCTAAATGAACGGCAAAGGACCATAGGTGGAGAGATAATAAAAGAGATACAAAACCGCCTTGGATTTCTCAGCGATGTAGGCCTTGGCTACCTCTCGCTCAACAGGTCGTCAATGACCCTGTCGGGCGGTGAGAGCCAGCGTATAAGGCTTGCAACACAGATAGGGTCGCAGCTTGTCAATGTGCTGTACATCCTTGACGAGCCGAGCATCGGACTCCATCAGCGCGACAATGAGAAACTCATCACTTCACTCAAGAAATTGAGGGACGAAGGCAACACGGTCATCGTCGTGGAGCACGACCGCGAGATGATGGAGGAGGCAGACTATCTCATCGACATGGGTCCCGGCGCAGGCAGGCTCGGTGGCAACGTGGTCTTTGCCGGCACGCCGGCAGAGATTGCAGGCAGTGATTCGCTAACGGCTCAATATCTGAATGATGTCAAAACCATACAAGTGCCTGCTGTCCGTCGCAAGGGCAACGGGACATGTCTGAAAATCAAAGGTGCGAAGGGCAATAATCTGAAGGACATTGATGTGACATTCCCGCTCGGTTGTCTGATATGCATCACAGGGGTGTCCGGCAGCGGCAAATCGACATTGATCAACTCGACACTACAGCCGATATTGTCGCAGGCCATCTATCATTCGCTCCAGGCTCCTCTCAGCTATTCAGGGGCTGAGGGTCTGGAGTTTGTGGACAAAGTAATCTCTGTGGACCAGTCGCCGATAGGCCGCACACCTCGTTCCAATCCGGTCACATTCACCGGCGTATTTACCGACATCCGCAATCTCTTTGCCGAATTGCCGGAAGCCAAGATACGCGGTTACAAGGGCGGGCGTTTCTCTTTTAATATCGCCGGTGGCAGATGCGAGGAGTGTGGTGGCAACGGATATAAGACAATAGACATGCGTTTCCTGCCCGACGTGACAGTGCCCTGCGAGGCTTGTCACGGCAAACGCTACAACAGAGAGACGCTCGAAGTGAAATATAATGGTAAGTCGATAGCCGATGTACTCGACATGACGATCAATATGGCCGTAGAGTTTTTTGAAAACGTCCCTCAGATTGTCAGCAAGCTGCGTGTGCTGCAAGAGGTAGGGTTGGGCTATCTGAAGCTCGGACAGTCATCGACAACATTGTCGGGTGGAGAAAGCCAAAGGGTCAAACTCGCAGCCGAACTCTCAAAGAAGGATACGGGCAAAACTGTCTATATCCTCGACGAACCTACCACGGGATTGCATTTTGAGGATGTGAGGATACTGCTCACGGCATTGAACAAACTGGTAGACAAGGGTAATACTGTGATTGTCATCGAGCATAACCTCGATGTCATCAAGTCGGCAGATTATCTCATCGACATCGGACCGGAAGGAGGCAAAGACGGCGGGAATCTGGTCTTTGCCGGGACACCTGAAGAAATGGCCGCCACAGGCAAAGGCTATACAGCCAAATTTATTAAAGAGGAATTGGAGCATGCAAAAGATAAACAAGACTAACGTGGCACGTCTATTGGACAAGGCCAAGATTGCATACGAGTTGGTGCCATACGTCGTAGACGAGAATGACTTGAGTGCCACCCATGTGGCAGCCCAACTCAACGAACCTGTCGAGCGTGTCTTTAAGACGCTTGTGCTTAATGGCAACAAGACAGGGCATTTCGTCTGTGTCATACCGGCAGACAAAGAGGTCGATTTGAAAAAGGCAGCCAAGGTGTCAGGCAATAAAAACTGCGAACTGATCCATGTCAAAGACTTGCTGCAAGTGACAGGTTACATCCGTGGCGGTTGTTCACCTGTCGGCATGAAACGCCAGTTGCCGACTTATTTCCATTCGTCATTCATTGACTATGATTACGTCTATGTCAGTGCCGGACAACGTGGACTGCAGGTCAAGCTGGCACCCGATGCGCTGCGGTCTTATGTCAATGGTGAAATTGATGATTTGGTAGGCGAGTGAGAAGATTATGGATATAACCGAGTTCAAAGGACTGTGTCTGAAACATAAAAACGTCCGTCTACTGACAGGGCTGTTGTCAGAGGGCAAGGAACGTAATATATTGCTGCGCGGGCTAAAGGCTTCGGCGGCAAGTGTAGTCGCCTCAAGCCTTGTCGAAGGCCGTAATATGCTCATTGTGCTCGATGACAACGAGGAGGCCGGCTACTTCTATAATGACTTGACACAGCTTTGCCCTGGCGGCTGTGTAGACTTCTTCCCATCATCCTATAAGCGTACCATTAAATATGGTATCAAAGATCCATCCAACGAGATACTCCGCACAGAAGTCCTGACGCATCTCCAGTCGGCACATGGCAAGACCTGCATAGTGACAAGCTCTGAAGCATTAGCAGAACTGGTAGTCGACAAACAGGCTCTGTCAGACAACACTGTCGTGCTGCGCCAAGGTGACAAGCTGGACTTGTCGGATTTGGTAAAACGCCTGCTCGCCATAGGCTTCAAACGTGTGGATTATGTCTATGAACCCGGGCAGATTGCTCTGCGAGGCAGTCTGATAGACGTATTCTCATTTTCAAACGAATTCCCGTACAGGATAGATTTTTGGGATGATGAAATAGATTCCATCAAGACTTTTGATGTCGTGGACCAGCTGTCCAAAGATCGGTTGGAGTCGGTTTCTCTCGTTCCGATATTCCATAGGAGCAACACTGCCGGAATGTCCTTTTTTGATTTCCTCCCGTCGGATACTTTGCTGATGTTCAAGGGCAAGATGCTAATATGTGACAAAATTGCCCAGATGTCTACATGGACATTCTCCAAGCAGGCGTTGCTCATAGAACCGGAATTGGAGGGAGTCAAATTGTCAGACTTGGTTATCTCTGCCGACACTTTCTCACAGATGACAAACCGATTTGTCCAGATAGAATTTGGTGCGGCACTCGACAAGGTCACCTATGATGCGGCACTCGATTTCAATGTCTCTCCACAGCCGTTATTCCATAAGAACTTTGACTTGTTGGCCAATACTTTGCATGGTTTTATCTCTGACGGATACCGTATATATATAGCGAGCGACAGTGATAAGCAGATAGAGCGCATCAGATCGATCTTCGATGACCGTGGCGATAATCTGCATTTCGAAGCTGTCACCCGAGTCTTGCACGAAGGGTTTACAGACAATGACCTGAAGGTATGTCTCTTTACAGATCATCAGATTTTTGACCGTTACCACAAGTATAATCTCAAATCGGAAAAAGCCAAGAGTGGAAAGATAGCGCAAAGTCTCAAGGAACTCAAAGCATTTCAGATAGGAGACTTTGTCGTCCATGCCGATCACGGGATAGGACGATTCGCAGGGTTGGTGAAAATACCCAATGGCGACAAAATGCAGGAGGTGATGAAGATTATTTATCAGAATGACGATGTCGTCTTCGTTTCCATCCATTCCCTCCATAAGGTCTCAAAATATAAAGGCAAGGATGGCGAACCTCCACACATCAGCAAACTTGGCAATGGGGCTTGGGAGAGACTGAAAGAAAAGACCAAGACAAAGATAAAAGACATCGCCCGTGACCTCATCAAACTCTACTCAAAGCGCAAACATGAGAAAGGCTTCGCTTATAGCCGGGACAGCTTCTTGCAGCATGAACTGGAGGCATCGTTCATATATGAGGACACTCCCGACCAAAACAAGGCGACACAGGATGTAAAACGCGATATGGAACGCGACATCCCTATGGACAGACTGGTCTGTGGTGACGTGGGGTTTGGCAAGACAGAAGTGGCTGTCAGGGCGGCCTTCAAGGCCGTGTGCGACAACAAGCAGGTGGCTGTCCTTGTCCCTACGACAGTCCTTGCATACCAGCATTACCAGACGTTTAAAAGCAGGCTACGTGACTTCCCGTGTAAAGTGGATTATCTGACTCGTGCAAGGAAGGCATCGGATGTCAAACGAATACAAAAGGAGCTCGCTGACGGTGATATAGACATCCTCATCGGCACTCATAAAATAATTGGCAAGAGTGTCAAGTTCAATGATCTCGGCCTCCTAATTATTGATGAAGAACAAAAGTTCGGTGTCAGCGTCAAGGAAAAGTTGCGCCAACTCAAATCCAATGTAGATACGCTCACAATGACTGCTACACCGATACCACGTACATTACAATTCTCTTTGATGGGAGCGCGAGATTTATCTGTCATTTCTACGCCACCGCCTAATAGGTATCCTATACACACTGAAATCCAATTATTCGACAGTGATATCATTGCCGAAGCTATAAACTTCGAAATGGGACGTAGCGGTCAGGTTTTCTTCGTAAATAATAAGATTAGCAACCTCCCGGAATTGAAGTCGCTGATAGAAAAGCTTGTCCCGGGTGTCCGCGTCTGCGTGGGGCATGGACAGATGACACCAGACCTATTGGAACAGACAATCATGGATTTCATCAATTTCGACTATGATGTCATGCTCGCAACATCTATCATAGAGTCTGGCATAGACATTCCCAATGTCAATACTATCATAATAAATCAGGCGCAGAACTTCGGCTTGAGTGACTTGCATCAATTGCGCGGGAGAGTAGGGCGCAGTAACAAGAAGGCTTTCTGCTATCTGCTGGCTCCACCACTCAGTGTCCTGTCGCCTGAGGCAAGAAGGAGGCTACAGGCTATTGAGAACTTCAGCGACCTTGGCAGTGGTATTAATATTGCCATGCAAGACCTTGATATCCGTGGAGCCGGTAACTTGCTCGGAGCTGAACAGAGCGGTTTCATAGCCGAGTTGGGATATGAAACCTACCAGCGCATACTCAACGAGGCTGTTGAAGAATTGAAAACCGATGAATTCTCTGATCTTTATTCCGGTGAGAGCCAATCCCCGGTATTTGCCAAAGAGACAGCCATTGATTGCGATTTTGAGGCGTTTTTCCCTACGGATTATGTCCCAAGCAGTAGCGAGCGGATGTTGATTTATCGCGAGTTGGACAAGCTTGCCACTCCTGAGGAACTTGAGGTATTTAAGACAAAACTAATTGACCGTTTTGGTCCTGTCCCCCCTGAAGGAGAAGCGTTGATTGGCATAGTACGCTTGAGACAGATAGCTTCATGGCTCGGACTTGAGAAAGTGATTGTCAAAGGTGGTGTCATGTCTCTTTATTTGGACACGGACCAATCATCCAAATATTATCAATCACCCTTGTTCGACAAACTGCTTAATTATGTCTATCGCAATCCCAGACGCTGTGAATTGCGGGAAAAGACAGGCAAGAACAGTATCAGGATAAAAGATGTCAATACCGTCGATGAAGCAATCGGAATATTGCAATCAATAATGACTTCTCAAACTTTGAATATATGAAAAATATAGTCTACACCTCTGAGACAAACTCAACCAACAGCCTTATGCGTCAAATGGTTGAAGCAGATGCTTCTCTGCGCGAACTTACGCTCGTTTATGCCGGTTTCCAAACGTCGGGGCGGGGACAAAAGGGTAATTTGTGGCAGAGTGAACGTGGCAAAAATATCTGCTGCAGCATATTGTTGCGCCCCACATCCGTTCCTGCCGCACAACAGTTTGTCTTGTCTGAAGCCGTTTCGCTTGGAATAACAGACTTCCTTGACAGACACCATTCAGGCAGTCTCATCAAGTGGCCTAATGACATATATTATGGTAATCATAAGGTTTGTGGCGTTTTAATTGAAAATCAGATTGAAGGTACATCCATATCTTTTTCCATTGCGGGCATAGGGATTAATATCAATCAGACACACTTCCCGGATGATTTGCCAAACCCCATATCACTTAGTCACAAGACGGGCATCATCTATGATCTGACTGCGCTTGTGCCAGAATTGAGACGTGACATATCTGCCCGCTATCGCATGTTGCTTACTGAAGCTGGTCGTACGCTTATACATCGTGACTACTTGCATCGTTTATATCGTTTCGGTGTAGAATCCCCGTATTATGATGCGGGTGGGCACTTTATCGGCAAGATTATTGATGTCGAGGTTTC
>DWUP01000023.1 GCA_020012075.1 Candidatus Avibacteroides avistercoris | reverse complement strand
AAAGGATGCACATCATGGCATATAGGTTTGAAGGTGAAAAGGAGATGGATATGAATATATATGCAGGCCAGCTTTTCACTTGGAGCCCGTCTGCACCGCGTGAGATGCAATCCGCACTTGATAGTGATGTCAAAGTAACTGTTGAGGTGAATGAGAACCTTATAGACTTCTACAATGACTATCCGCGTACATATTCTATGCCTGATCCCGACGGGACAAGTTGTTGGAAGTTTTATGCCAATGCACCGTTGAATGATGAGGTAAAGTCAGAATTATATCCCGTCCTCAGGCGTGCTATTGCAGGCAAGGGCGAGATAGCTGCGGCCAATGTCCTGATACACTTCTTGCAGACGACATTGACATACAGGCTTGATGATGAAGTGTGGGGAGGAGACCGCCCATTCTTTGCCGAAGAGACATTGTTCTACCCGTATAGTGACTGCGAGGATAGGGCTGTCCTTTTTTCACGTCTGGTGCGCGATTTGCTCGGTCTTGACGTAGTCCTGCTGTATCTGCCCGGGCATTTGGCCACTGCAGTAGCTTTCAACGAGACCTTGGATGCCCCTTATTATCTCATCGATGGCCGCCGTTACTACTATTGTGAGCCTACGGTCAGTCCTTATGCCGATGTGGGCTGGATGCCCGACAGTTATAAGGATGTCAAGGCCGACATTATAAAGTTGAGATAATGTTAATCCCCCAATCCCGTCAATGTCATGCGGATTTGGGGGATTGCTATTGGGGATGATTGCTTGATGTCAGAGCGACGCTATGGCATCGACGAGGCGGCTGAAGTCATCGGGATAGACATCGCCGATGTTGCCTATGCGGAATGTGTCGGCTTGTGAGATTTTGCCCGGATATATGACGAAGCCCTTTGCCTTGAGCCGTTGATAGAATCGGTTGAAGTCGAAGTCTGCCGTGGGGTAATAGAATGACGTGATAATCGGTGACTGCCATTCGTCGGGGAGCAGTGTCTCGAAGCCCAGTCTCCTCATCCCCTCGACGAGGGTGCGGTGGTTCTCGCGATAGCGTGCGTTGCGGGCTGCGATGCCGCCCTCTTCTTGCAGTTCTTTCAGAGCTTGCATGAATGCTCTGACCACGTGTGTCGGCGAGGTGAAACGCCACTTGCCATGTCCCTGCTCCATTGTCTGCCATTGGTCATATAGGTCGAGCGAGAGCGAGCGGGCGATGCCTTTACATCCCTGCAGCAATGTCTTGCGGATGATGACGAAGCCGAAGCCCGGGACTCACAGCATCTGCCTCAAGATGCCCATGTTTGACAATCCGCCATTCCTGCGCGGCCTCTACACGTGCTTCGACTACAACTACAACCCCATAGCCCGCCGCATATTGCTGGTCAAGCTCTCGGCCGGAACGTCGCGCGACGAGTTCATGGACATCGCCGGTGCGCTCCGTCCCGTCGCATCACTCGACGAGCGTGAGCGCGCCTACTATGACTATACGTGCGGCCGTGGCGACGTGATCCGCATGGGTGACATCCCCTCGCCCACGATGTCCGACGATGACCTCGCCGCCGAAAAGGAACTCTTGGCACACTGACCGTCCCCTGCATGCGTTGGTAAACCTCCGGCCTGCCGCTTCCGAAACCGTGGCAGGCCGCTTTTCATTTGCCATTGCGTCGGATGCAATTTCTGTTTCCCGACGTGAAATATATGTTTAACGACGGTGTCTATATATTTACCGACGTTGAATATATGTTCAACGTCGGTAAATAGAGATTATGTGCCGGCACGGGGATAATCATGATGCACGCCGGTGGGTTTTGCACCGGCTGGCGGCGCATTTCCCGCAGGGAGTGTACTGTGTGCCGCCGTGGGAAGCGGAAAGAGCAGACAGGGATGTTTCCCGACGGGTTGCTTGCCCGTGTCGGTTGAATGTCTTATCTTTGGGTCGGATATGTTAATGTATTATAGTTATGAAAAGACACTTAACTGCAATGCTTGTGATGCTGCTCGTGCCTCTGGCGGCCATGTCGCAGCTCAAGGAGTTTACTCTCAACCTCAGGGCCGGCACTGTGGTCTCGAGGACCCATGCCAATGGTGAGTTCTACCGCTTGCTGGGCGAGTGGTATGAGTCCACGCCGCACGTCGATTACAAGGCCGGGGCTTACGTCTCGCTCCATGCCGACATGGGGTTTACGTCGATGTGGCATCTTGAGACGGGACTGGACTTCGCACAGATGGGTTACAAGCCCTATTGCGAGGATTACAGCGAGACGAGGGACGACCGACTGAATGTCTATTATCTGCAACTGCCGGTCATGGCATCGTGCCACGTGGATCTTGGCCGCGATGTGAGCCTCAATCTCAAGGCGGGACCGTACCTCGGCCTCGGGCTGAGCGGACGGTTTGAGTCGGTCTATTATGTGCCGGGGATGGCCATCTCGGTAGATGCTTTCGGCACGACGCAGTATGATGACCGTGGTTATGAGACCGAGGTGCGTGGCGGGCTCAGCCGCTTCGATGCCGGTCTGACGTTTGGCCTTGAGCTTGAGGTCCGCAGGTTTACCGTCGGGGCAAATTATCTGCTCGGCCTTGTGGACAACTATCGTGACTCTAATGTCCTCCATGAGTTCCGTCCCGAGACGCGCAACCGCGCTTTCACCGTGGCGGTGGGCTACAATTTCAAGGTCAAGTGACCTGTCTGCTGCCGGCCGGGTGTCACCCGGGCGTGACAAACGACGGTGCCGGTGTGTTAAAAGATGTCGTAAGCGCGGCATCTTTTTTATTTCTCCGGGCATTAAACGTGAGCCGGGGTTGCGTTGTTGGCTAATCTTCGTATATTTGGTGCATAGGTGACTGCGTGCACGGCTTTTCTGCTCCGGACTGTCACATTGTCGCTACTCATGGTGATTGTATGGAAATATGAGATAAGCAAACTTAAAGTCAAGTTATTATGAAAAAGTATCTTTCAGAGATGATTGGCACCATGGTGCTCGTGCTCATGGGCTGTGGTGCCGCAGTGTTTGCCGGCAGTGCCCCCGAGACATTGCAGACGGGTGTAGGTACGCTGGGTGTGGCATTAGCCTTCGGTCTCTCGGTGGTCGCCATGGCATACACGATCGGTGGTGTGTCGGGTTGCCATATCAATCCTGCCATCACCTTCGGGGTGTGGCTGAGCGGCCGCATGTCGGGCAAGGATGCAGCGATGTATATGCTCTTCCAAGTCTTCGGGGCTATTATCGGTTCGGCTTTGCTCTATGCCTTGGCTTCGACGGGTGATACGGCAGGCGTCACTATGACGGGTGCCAATTCTTTCGGTGAGGATGAGATGTTCCAAGCTTTCCTTGCCGAGATGATTTTCACATTCATCTTTGTGCTGGTTGTCCTCGGTGCTACCGACCCGAAGAAAGGGGCCGGCAACCTTGCCGGTCTGGCCATCGGCCTCACGCTCGTGTTGGTACACATCGTCTGTATTCCCATAACCGGCACTTCGGTCAATCCAGCGCGCAGCATAGGTCCGGCCTTGTTTGAGGGAGGACAGGCATTGTCGCAGTTGTGGCTGTTTATCGTCGCTCCGCTGGTCGGCGCGGCAATCTCGGCCATCGTGTGGAAGACCATCGGTGGCGGTAAGGATTGACCTTGTCAGTTTAATAGGCATATGATAATGTGCGGGTCGCCAATATAAATTGGCGACCCCGTCTTGTTTAATGTCTATTGCCTCATGATGCTGTACTGCCGCCGTCTCTTGCGGCGGCCAGGGGCTTGGCTTTCTTTGTCCTGCACATGGCGATGATAGGTTTGCCGATATAATGTATTGCGGCAGAGAAAATGATGGTCAATGCAGCTACCGTGAGGATGAACTGTCCTGAACTAAGACCCGGGATGAGGCTTTTGACCAGTCCTATGATGAGCATGTGTGACAGGAATACCTCATAATATATGTCGCCAAAGAATGACAATGCCTTGTTTCCCCAGACCCTGCCGGATGACAGTATGAAAATCAGTGTGACAATCACTGCCCCGAGGACGACCTTCAACAGATATTCTCCCCAGAAGTAGACAGTCTTGAAGTGCAGGTACATCAACCCTAAGACAAAACTGATGGCAAGGAAAGTGAATACATTCCAGAGCCGTGGCATGACAAACCGTTTTATGGGCTTGTAGTTGAAGTATAGCAATATGCCCCAGACCAGTCCCATCCGTTCGTAGGGCCATGCGCGGCTGTCGGGGGCACTGAGCATATAGTCGAGCAAGCTTGACACTATGACCCCGACCACAAGGATGATGTTACCCGCTGTCTCGCCGTAAAACTTCTTGCCGTGGTAGACGATGAAGAAGAATATGTAATACTGCAACAGTACCGATATATATGGGTCGATAAAGATAAAGTCGCGCGGGTCGAATTGACCGGTGGTCAGGCGGTGGATGAAGAATGCCGCGACGTTGACCAACAGCCCGGGGATGAGGAGCGAGGCAAGGCGGTTGCGCCAGAATGATTTCATATACCCTGTCTTCCTGTCCGCGCACAGGCTGATGCCGTAGCCCGTCATCATAAAAAACAATGTCACCCTCACATAGCCGAAGCTACTCAACATGTCTTGTACGGCATTTTTGTATTCAATGGGGGTATGTCCTATGACTATGAATATGCAACACACACCTTTGAGCATGGTGGTATAATCCTTTGAAAAGAAGAAAGTCCCGCTATCGTCTCTTTTGCTCCCATAGATGAGTATTATCAGCATCACTACCGGTAGGAATGCTGTGAGTATGTAGTCTAACATTTGCTGTGAATATTATATGTAATGTGTGACGGCATCTCCGTCACGGCCTGCAAAACTATGGAATATTGGCGAAAACACAGCTTTATCGCCGCTGTTTTGTCCTTATAATTTTGTGCAGGCAAAGCGTGAGTCGGTCATATTGACATAATCGACTATGTCATGGGATAGGATGGCTTGTCTGACGGCCTTGGCGTAGGCTTCTGCCCCGCACGATGCTGTTACGGTGCAGGTGAATGTCCCCTCGGTCGCGCTTTGGGGGAAGTTGCCGGTGTGTGCGTCGCGGTCATAACTCCAGATGGCCATCGTGACGCGGTAGGTGCCTTCGTCATGCTCCATCAGGCGTGCGATTTTGACCCGGTCACTCTCTGATCTGGCCATCATCTGGCGGCTTCGCAGGTCTTCGGCTTGTTTATGTCTGGCGGCTTCGCGGCGCATATATTCCTCTTGGTGTGCTTGCAGGGTGGGTCCGAGTGCATCATATATCCTGATGCGGCTCTTGCCGCAGCCGGTGGTGGCGAGTGAATGTATCTCTTCGCCATGATAGTCTTTGCGACCGGCAAAGAGATCTTCGAGCAGACGTTCGGTATGTGTGTTGCAAGTCAGTCCATCTATCGAGTCGATGAACGCCTTGGCCTGTGCCGGTGTCTCGCACATGGCAATGTTGTCAAAGTAGACGAAGACTTTTTTCATTTATACAATATTATGTGAAAGCCATAGGCGGCCGGTGTGCAGTCAATCGAAAAAGGAGCATGGACAGTCTGCTGTCACATGCTCCTTGGTTTGTCAGGTTGTCAGCACCTTGTCTGATTAGATGTTGGGGTTGAGCTTGCTCCACTCGCTGACGGGAGGCAATACGCCCATGCTGATGACTTCGTCGCGGAGCTGGCAGAGGTGTTGGTAGCTCTTTACGAGTTCAGCATGTTCTTCGGGTGTGCCTTGCACTTCCTTGTAGTGTGCGCCGTCTTTTGTGATTGATGTTTCCATTGCCATCATGATGTTCTGGAACTCACCATTGTTCACATATACGCCTGCAGGCCAGCGGAATGCCGGGCCGCCCATTGCTGCTGCAATCATTTCTATGGAGACGTATGCGGGGCTTTGGAATGATGAACGTCCTCTGAGGCTGATTATGTGCGAGCCGCCCTGGATGACTCTTTGCTTCAGTGCATCCCATTCTTCTTTTGGGAGTCTGTCTGTCCCGATGATTGAGTCAAGTGGTTTGCCTTCTACGGTAGTCGTTGATGCGAATACTGCCATTTGTTCGCCGTGGCCGCCATAGGTGCGGCAGTTCTTGACTTCTGATGTCGGGAGCTTGAAGTATTTGCAGAGTTCTGACCTCA
>DWUP01000022.1 GCA_020012075.1 Candidatus Avibacteroides avistercoris | reverse complement strand
TCGTCGGCAGCGTCAGATGTGTATAAGAGACAGCCTTATGAGATTCTGACACTAATATCCAATCGTGTCAAGAGAATCTACTTCCATGACTGAACAATTGCCGGCAGAAGATGCCGGCAATTGCTTCTCTTCATTCATATATCATAGATCCTGAATATTGGCCGGGGTAGCCCCTGTGCCACATTCCATATTGCTAATTAAACATAATATGGATTATAGTAAAATGGGGGCATGATTTTATACACGTGGCTTCTTGAATATGATGATTGCCATTGGCGCCATTGTCATAGCATGCAGCCATGACACGATTTGGGTATGATGGTATGTATAAAAAGGTCAGACCCTAATCCATTTATGGTCTGACCTTTTTAGTGATTACATACAATGATTTTGCCCGTTTGGGTCAGAGGCCAAATCTTGCCAACAGATCCTCGCTGATTTTTATCTTGGCATAAGTCTCGGCGTGCACCGGGACAAGAGGCAATCTGAGCACATTGTCAATCATCCCCTTACTATTCAGTGCGGCCTTGATTCCTGCGGGGTTGCCGTCATCGAACAGCAGCTTGTAGAGTTCCAGCAGGCTATTGTGAATGCCGAGTGCTGTGTCCATGTCACGGGCTTGCAACGAATGCACCATTTTGGCGAACAGGTGCGGCTCGCTGTTGGCGACCACCGATATTACTCCGTCTGCGCCCAACGTCATTAGCGGGAAAGCCAGAAAATCGTCACCCGACAGCACAGCAAAGTCGCTGCGACGGTATTTGAGAATCTCATTGACCTGCCTGATGTTGCCTGAGGCCTCTTTGACAGCGATGACGTTTTTGCAATCTGACGCGATGCGCAGTGTCGTCTCGGATGTCATATTGACACCCGTCCTCGACGGGACGTTGTACATCACGATGCCTTTGTCCGTGCATCCGCTGATATATTCATAGTGCTTGACGATTCCGTCCTGTGTGGGCTTGTTATAGTATGGCACTACCGAGAGCAATGCATCGACATCAAATTTGCTATATTGACTGATTTCTTTGGCCAAGGCATGTGTGTTGTTGCCGCTGCACCCGAGCAATATGGGTACCCGCCTGTCAATCTTAGAGATGCAGTATTCTATGACTTGTCTCTTTTCGTCATCCGACATTGTAGCGGTCTCTGCCGTAGTGCCAAGCACGCACAGAAAGTCTACACCGCCTTCTATCTGATAGTCGATGAGACGCCCAAGGCTGTCAAAGTCAATGTCGCCGTCCGGCCTGAACGGGGTAACAAGTGCTGTCCCCAAACCTTTTATATGAGTGTCCATAAAGTTTTGATGTTTAATCTTGATTATTTTCAATCATTGCGAGGAATTCTTCTTCATCCACAATCCTCACCCCGAGTTCCTCGGCCTTGGCACGTTTCTGCGGCCCCATGTTTTCACCGGCCAACACAAAAGATGTCTTGCGTGAAATGGATGATGTGTTGGTGCCGCCGTTATCTTCAATTATTTTTTTGTACTCATCCCTCGAATGTTTTTGGAACACCCCGCTGATGACGATTGTCATTCCTGCGAGAGAATTGCCATTGGACTTCGGGGCTGAATCTTCGCTCATCCTCAATCCCTTGTCCCTCAATCTTGAAACGATGGAAAGATTATGCCCGTCTTTGAAAAAAGAGATAATGCTCTGGGCTATCTTCTCGCCGACATCGGTGACAGACATCAGCTCCGGCAATGTCGCTGCCATGATGCGGTCAATCGAATGTAGCTCTGTGGCGAGCCTTTTGGCCGTGGTCTCGCCGACAAACCTTATTCCGAGCGCAAACAGTACCCTGCTGAATGGCACTGACTTTGACTGCCCGATACTCGTTATGATCTTGCGGGCAGACCGCTCGGCAATGCGGTCAATCCCGATGAGCCGGTCTTCAGTCAAGTCATATAAGTCGGCGACGTCCTTTATGAGCCCTTTGTTGTAGAAGAGCTCGACGGTCTCTGGTCCGAGTCCGTCGATATTCATTGCCTTTCTGGTTATGAAATGTATGATTTTACCTTTGATTTGCGGCGGACAAGCCGAATCATTGGGACAATAATAAGCACTCTCACCTTCATATTTCACCAATGTTGCACCACAGACAGGGCATGTCTTGACAAATTCTACCTTTTGTCCACGTATGCTGCCGGGGCTTTGTTCCACGCCGGAAATCTTTGGGATGATTTCACCGCCCTTCTCGACATATACCATGTCTCCGATGTGCAGGCCGAGTGTCTTAATGAAATCCTCGTTGTGCAGCGTTGCACGCCTGACTATCGTGCCGGATAATAGAACAGGTGCCAGATTTGCTACAGGCGTGACTACACCTGTACGCCCAACTTGGAAATCTATGGACTCCAGTTTGGTAAGCTCGCGTTCTGCCTGGAATTTATAAGCGATAGCCCATTTGGGGCTTTTGGCATTAAAACCGAGCGCCCTTTGTTGCGTCAGGGAATCCACCTTTAGGACAATGCCATCAGTCGCTATGGGCAGATTTTTGCGTTCGACATCCCAATAATCGATGTAATCGAATATTTCCTCCAGCGTCCGGCATTTTTTAATACTTCCGGTGACTTTCAGCCCAAGGGATTTGGCATACTGCAAATTCTCATAATGGCTGTCTGACGGCAATGATTCGGACATGACGTAATAGAGGTATGCATCAAGTCCACGGCGTGCGACGACAGATGAATTCTGTTGCTTTATTGTGCCAGATGCCGCATTACGCGGATTGGCGAAGAGTGGTTCCTCGTTTTCCTCACGTTCTTTGTTCAGACGCTCAAAACTTTTCCAAGGCATTAGGATTTCCCCCCTCATCTCGAGACGCGCGGGATAGTCACCGTGCAATTTCAGAGGGATAGATTTTATGGTCTTGACGTTGTTTGTCACATCATCTCCTGTCAGTCCGTCGCCACGCGTGACCGCCTGCGCTAATTCGCCATCTATATATATGAGAGAGATGGATATGCCGTCATATTTCGTTTCGCAGCATATCTCAAAGTCTTCGTTGAGTTGTTTTTTGATGCGGAGATAGAAGTCACGTACTTCGTCCTTGGAATAAGTATTGCCAAGGGAAAGCATCGGAGTAGAATGTGCCACATGCCTGAACTCATTGGTTATGTCGCTCCCGACGCGGACTGACGGTGAATTGGGGTCGGCATATTGAGGGTACTCGCGCTCAAGTCTGACCAATTCGGCCATCATGTCGTCATATTCCTTGTCTGATATCTCGGGCGAATTTTTTACGTAGTAATTATAATTGTGTTGATTCAATTTGTTTCTCAAATCAACTATTGTCTCAAATACATCCATCCTGCAATAGAATTCAAGTGAGGGCAAAGTTAATGCTTTAGACAACAAAATTAATACCGTGATTTGAACAATATAAAGGCAAGAGGTAACTTTGCCCCAAAATAACAAGCATGAGGATTGACATTATCACCATTTTCCCGGAAATGATCGAGGGCTTCTTCAATCATTCCATTTTGAAGAGGGCTCAAAACAAAGGATTGGCCGAGATACATCTGCACAACCTGCGCGACTGGACTACCGACAAACACCGTCGCGTCGATGACTATCCGTTCGGCGGAAGTGCCGGCATGGTGATGAAGATTGAGCCGGTGGACAGGTGCATCACGTCGCTCAAGGCCGAGCGGGAATATGATGATGTGGTCTTTATGACCCCTGACGGCGAGCAGTTTAACCAATCGATGGCCAACACAATGTCATTGGCCGGCAACCTAATCTTCCTCTGCGGACATTTCAAAGGCATAGACTACCGCATCCGTGAGCATTTCATTACGAAAGAGATAAGCATCGGCGACTATGTGCTGACCGGTGGCGAACTGGCTGCCGCCGTTGTAGCAGACTCGATTATAAGAATAATCCCGGGGGTAATATCCGACGAGCAGTCTGCCTTGTCAGATTCATTTCAGGACAATCTCCTTGCACCACCTGTCTACACACGTCCGGCAAATTACAATGGCTGGGAAGTCCCCGAAGTATTGCTATCAGGACACGAAGCACGCATCAGGGACTGGGAACTGCAGCAAGCCATCGAACGCACAAAAGCACTAAGGCCTGACCTGCTCGATGACTGAGTGTGCTTATGGCTTCAGCACGAAGACGTCAAAAGTATTGTCGTCATAAAACACCCTTATTTCGGTTATTTTCTTCGCTTTTATCCTTTCTGTCACGACAGTCGGCTTGGGATTGACGCAGCCATCATTTGTCTGCGCCTCAAACGGAGTCGGACGTATGCCATACACCAGCCAATCGAGGCTTGCCTGCGGGTAGGCTTCGTGTATCTGGCTCACAATGGTCAATGAAGGTTCATTGCGCCCTGTCAAGATATGGGACAGTGTGGCAGGTTTGACATTTATATTATTGGCAAATGTGCCTCGGTCCACTTTCAAGAAATCAATAAGTGCAATTATCCTGTCCTTTATTTGGTCACGCCCGGTAGGATTATCAATATTTTTATCTTCTTCAAACAACATATCCGCCTGTTACTTTTGTATCTACAAATATACATAAATATATTATACGAATGTATTCCGCCTCAAATGATTTACATGTGTACATCTCCCTATCCGATCACAGGCAGGCATAACCTAAAGGATAATATTAAAGTATAAGTGATTAGCCATCAAGTGACTTATTCTTTATGATTAGAGGTGGGATACGGCATAGTATACAGCAACTCCCCCACTCTATGCAAACAAATCTGTACATCACTTAAACAATATGTTTATATATATGGCGTAATGCTACTGAATAGCAATATATTACATCACATTCACAGTCTTGTATCCAGCGTGGTTATTTTTGCATGAGGCCGGATATACCGATGTAGATATACGTTTATATCAATATAAAACACACTACATA
>DWUP01000201.1 GCA_020012075.1 Candidatus Avibacteroides avistercoris | reverse complement strand
GCATAATGAAGGCATTCGCCCGCCGGCAGGCTGGCCACCGCCGCCCAGACAATCCGGGCAAGATATGACTACCATATATGAATTTATGGACGAAAGGTAATGTGTGTGCCTGATGCCCTTGGCCACGGTTGCCTCTTTCACTATATTTATATATCGAATATAGGAGGCGGCTCGGCACAGCCCGAATGAGAGCAAGCTCTCATCCTTGCCTCTGCTCTCGCCTTTGCGTATATTTGCCGATTATCATAATATCACACCACTATGCGACTTGACGTATTGAACAAAAGAGATGAAAAGGTCGTTGCCAAACTGCTCGACCTCTATGAGACTTCATTCCCTGCATCAGAGCGCCGTGACAGAGCCAAACTGACAAACATGATCGGGACCAATGATTCTATGCGCTTTTGTGCCATAATTGACAGCCATGACCAGCTGGCTGGATTGTTTATCTACTGGGATTTCCCGCAGTTCGTCTATGGCGAACACTTTGCCATCTTCCCCGAAATGCGCAATCACGGCGTCGGACGAGATCTGTTGGGACACCTGTTCGCCATCACAGACAAACCCATCTATATCGAAGTCGAGCCGGCCGAAGACGAAATGTCTGTCCGCAGAGTAGAATTCTATCGCCGCAACGGCTTTGAGACCGTGACAAAGGACTATTTTCAACCACCGTATGAAAATGGAGGTGACGGGCTCCCGCTTTGGATCATGGCTCACGGACAGACCGATGCCGAGACCACCAAGGCAGCAGTCGAGACCATCATAAAGCAAGTGTACCACGACAACTACTGAACACGGGGATGAAACTCACATTCAGTCCTTATACCCTCGAGTTGAAGCACACTTTCACAATCTCGACTTACTCACGTGACAGCACTCCGGGCGTACAGGTCAGGCTGCGACACGAGGGCATAACAGGATATGGCGAAGCGGCAATGCCGCAATATCTCGGCGAAACGGTCGAAAGTGTCATGTCATTCCTGTCGAAAGCCGACATGTCACAATTTAATGACCCCATGATGACCGAAGACATACTCAGCTATGTAGATCATCTGGCCCCGGGCAATTGTGCAGCCAAAGCAGCGATAGACATCGCACTGCACGACTTGATCGGCAAGATGATGGACATCCCGTGCCACAGGCTGTTTGGCCTCGACAAGAGCAAGGCACCCGAGACATCTTATACAATCGGCATAGCCTCGCCACAAGAGACCACACAGAAAGTAAAAGAGGCATCAGACAAATACCATATACTCAAAGTCAAACTGGGGACCGACCACGACAGACAAATCATCGAAAGTGTAAGACGAGAGACCGACACACCGCTCATCGTGGATGCCAACCAAGGGTGGAATGACCTTGACAAAGCGATAGACATGTGCCATTGGCTGAAAGAAATGGGCGTAAGACTGGTCGAACAGCCTATGACATGCAGCAAGCTCGACCTGATGGCACAGCTGCGGGAAGCATCCCCAATCCCGATTTTTGCCGATGAATCCGTGCAACGCGCCTCGGACATCTGGCGTCTCGACGGTGTGGTGGACGGCATTAATATCAAACTAATGAAATGCACGGGGATGCACGAAGCATGGAACATGATAAACATCGCGCGCAGCCTTGGCATGATGACCATGCTGGGATGCATGACCGAGACATCTTGTGCCGTGTCAGCAGCCGCGCAGCTGTCGCCCGCCGTCGATTTTGCCGATCTCGACGGCAATCTGCTCATAGCCAACGACCCCTTCGACGGGATGCATGTCGTCGGAGGGCGCATAACCCTCAATGACAGGCCGGGTATAGGCGTCATTGAGATAAAACAGATGCAAGCATGACATTTGACACACAGATAGCCACCATCTTAGGCCTGGACAGAAAGCAAGTCAGCGCTACGACATCACTCCTTGCCGACGGAGCGACAATCCCGTTCATTAGCCGCTACCGCAAAGAGCGCACAGGCGGACTCGATGAAGTGGCAATCGGAGCAATCAAGGACTGGCAGGACAAACTATCCAACCTGGCTAAACGGAAAGCCTCCATAATCGAATCAATCACCAAGTCAGGGCAGATGACAGACAGCCTGCGGCACAGCATAGACGAGTGCTGGGATGCGGACACAATAGAAGACATCTACCTGCCGTTCAGGACAAAAGCCAAGACCAAAGCATCCGTTGCCCGCGAACATGGCTTGACCCCACTGGCTAAGACCATCATGGCGCGAAGCACGAGAGACCCGGCAGCCACTGCATCAAAATACCTGACAGACAAAGTCACAACCACAGACGAAGCAATAGAGGGTGCAGGGCACATCATAGCCGAATGGATGAGCGAAAACAAAGCCGTGCGCGACATCGTGAGAGACGTCTACAGACGCAGGGCACACATCACTTCGAGAGTAATCAAAGGACGTGAAGAGGACGGAGACAAATACAAAGACTACTTCTCATCAGACGAATTGCTCTCACGCTGTGCTTCACACCGCCTGTTGGCCATGATGCGAGGAGAAAAAGAAAAAGTACTCAAACTGGCTATCACCGACGTCGAAGACGAAAGCCTGCGACGGATCTTCTCATTCTACAGATTAAATGGAGCTGACAGGTGCGGGGCATTGCTCGAGAGGTTTGCAACTGACGCATTCCGCCGCCTGATAAAACCGTCAATAGACACCGAGACCATCAACAACGCAAAAGATAAGGCAGAAGACATTGCCATCGGATATTTCGCCGCCAACACACGCCAGCTGCTACTCGCTCCGCCCCTCGGTGAAAAACGTGTCATGGCCATCGACCCGGGCTTCCGGACAGGTTGCAAAGTGGTCTGCCTCGACGGGCAGGGCAATCTGACCCACCACGAGACAATATTCCCCAATGCGCCGAGACATGACAAAGCCCAAGCACTGAAAGCTATGACATCAATGGCCGAGCGTCACCGGATAGATGCCATAGCAATAGGAAGCGGCACAGCAAGCCACGAGACAGAGACCTTCGTCCGCTCCATCAATTTCGGACATGCCATAAGCATCTTCATCGTGGACGAGCATGGCGCATCAATCTATTCGGCGAGCGACACGGCACGCGATGAGTTCCCGGGACTCGATGTGACAGTCCGTGGAGCAATATCCATTGGACGGCGCCTGATGGATCCCCTTGCCGAACTTATAAAAATAGACCCCAAATCGATAGGTGTCGGGCAATATCAATATGACATTGACCAAATGAAACTCAAGACGGCGCTCGACCGTGTCATCGAGAGCTGCGTAAACTGCGTCGGAGCCAATGTAAATACCGCCAGCCGGCATTTGCTCGCCCACATATCCGGACTGGGCGAACGGATGGCAGCAGCCATAGTCAGATATCGTGACGAGCATGGTCCGTTCCGCTCACGGGAAGACCTGAAGAAAGTGCCACGCCTCGGTCCCAAGACCTATGAGCAATGCGCAGGATTCCTCCGCATCAAGGGAGGAACAAATCCGCTGGACGAGACAGCCATACATCCTGAGTCTTACCACATCGCCACCGCCATTGCCGGGCGATTGCATACCACTGTGCCACAGCTGCTGGGCGACACTTCGCTGGCAAGCAAAGTGCCCATAGATGAAATGGCCGGGACAATAGCCTCGCGGCAATCGATTGCCGAAACCATAGACATGCTCGCTCGCCCTGTGGCCGACCCGCGCAAGACTGCAGACGAATGGCACTTTGACAGCTCGATAAACTCGATCGACGACCTCAATGTAGGACAGGAATTGCCGGGCATCGTGACCAACATCACAGGCTTCGGGTGCTTCGTAGATATAGGCATAAAGGAAAACGGATTGATACACATCTCACAACTCTCTGACAGCTATGTCAAAGACCCTTCAGAAATAGTGAAACTGCACCAACGGGTCACCGTCAGAGTCATCAGCATCGAGCGCGACAGACGGAGGATTGGGCTGAAGCTGCTCGCATGACAGGAGGATTTGGGATAAGCAAAATAGATTGACTAACTTTGCACACGACAATTTAACACACATATCATGGATCAACTCATTGACAGACTCATCGATCTGGCTTTTGCCGAAGATATCGGCGACGGCGACCACACCACCCTCTCGTGCATACCGGCTGACGCAATGGGCAAATCAAAGCTGCTCATCAAAGGCGACGGCATACTCGCCGGCGTGGAAATAGCCAAGGAAATATTCCACCGCTTCGACCCGGAGCTCAAAGTCACAGTACTGATAGGCGACGGCAGCGAAGTCAAACCCGGAGACATAGCAATGCTCGTCGAGGGACGCATCCAATCTCTGCTCCAGACAGAGCGTCTGATGCTCAACGTCATGCAGCGCATGAGCGGCATCGCCACGATGACACACCGCTATGTCGAGAGACTGAAGGGCACCAAGACCCGTGTCCTCGACACCCGCAAGACTACTCCCGGGATGCGCATGCTTGAGAAAGAGGCAGTCAAGATAGGCGGAGGAGTCAATCACCGCATAGGCCTCTTCGACATGATACTCCTCAAAGACAATCATGTCGATTTCGCCGGAGGCATTGCCAACGCCATCAACCGTGCCAAGGAATATTGCAAGGCCAAAGGCAAAGACCTCAAAATAGAAATAGAAGTCCGCAATCTCGACGAACTAAAGCAAGTGCTCGACAATGGCGGAGTAGACCGCATCATGTTTGACAACTTCACCCCCGAGCAGACACGCAAGGCTGTCGAAATGGTGGGCGGGCGCTATGAGACCGAATCCTCGGGCGGCATTACCTTTGACACCATCCGCGACTATGCCGAGTGCGGCGTAGACTTCATATCGGTCGGCGCACTGACCCACTCGGTCAAATGCCTCGACATGAGTTTCAAGGCCTGCTGATTGCAGACTACTGACGCACGTGTCCCTGCGGCGATGCAAGATTGCATCACCGCAGGGACACGTGCG
>DWUP01000200.1 GCA_020012075.1 Candidatus Avibacteroides avistercoris | reverse complement strand
GACAAGATATATTTCCTGCCCGTGACCCCGTTCTTCGTCGAGAGGGTCATCGAGCGCGAGCGTCCTGACGGCATCCTGTTGTCATTCGGCGGCCAGACCGCGCTCAACTGCGGCGTGTCACTCTACAAAGGAGGAGTGCTCGAGCGCTACGGCGTGCGCGTGCTCGGCACACCGGTGCAGGCCATCATGGACACCGAGGATCGCGAACTCTTCGTCGAACGTCTCGACGAGATAGGTGTCAAGACCATCAAGAGCGAAGCAGTCGAGACCATCGATGCAGCCATCGACGCCGCCGAGAGGTTGGGCTATCCGGTCATCATCCGTGCGGCCTATGCCCTCGGCGGGCTGGGCAGCGGATTCTGCGACAACCGTGACGAACTGCTGGTCAAGGCCGAGAAAGCATTCTCGTTCTCACCACAGATACTCGTGGAGAAATCCTTGAAGGGCTGGAAGGAAATAGAATATGAAGTGGTGCGCGACCGTTATGACAACTGCATCACTGTCTGCAACATGGAAAACTTCGACCCGCTGGGCATACACACCGGCGAAAGCATCGTGGTAGCACCGTCGCAGACACTGAGCAACAGTGACTACCACAAGTTGCGCGAACTGTCCATCAAAATCATACGCCACATCGGCATCGTGGGCGAGTGCAATGTGCAGTATGCCTATGACCCGCACTCAGAGGACTACCGTGTCATCGAGGTCAATGCACGCCTCAGCCGCTCATCGGCACTGGCCTCCAAGGCCACGGGCTACCCGCTGGCATTCATAGCCGCCAAGCTGGGGCTGGGCTACGGGCTGTTTGAACTCAAAAACTCGGTGACCAAGGAGACATCGGCCTTCTTCGAGCCGGCACTTGACTACATCGTCTGCAAGATACCGCGCTGGGATCTCGGCAAATTCCAAGGAGTAGACCGTGTCCTCGGGTCGAGCATGAAGTCGGTGGGCGAGGTGATGTCCATCGGACGCAGCTTTGAGGAAGCCATACAGAAAGGACTCCGCATGATCGGACAAGGGATGCACGGCTTCGTGGAAAACAAGGAACTCGTCATCCCCGACATAGACCGCGCGCTCCGCGAACCGACCGACAAGCGCATATTCGTCATCTCTAAGGCCATGAGACGCGGATATACCATAGACCAGATACACGATTTGACCAAGATAGACAAGTGGTTCCTGCAGAAGTTGCGCCGCATCATCGACACTGCCGAAGAGATTGAACGGCTCGACGACCTCGGCCGGCTCACACCGGATCTGCTCCGCAGGGCGAAACGGCAGGGCTTCTCTGATTTCCAGATAGCCCGTGCAGTGCTCAAAGAGCGTATGAATGCTGACAACGAGGGCTATGGACTGCAAGTCCGCGCACTGCGCAAGGCGGCCGGCATCGTCCCGGTAGTGAAACAGATTGATACGCTGGCTGCCGAATATCCCGCCCGCACCAACTACCTCTATCTGACCTACAACGGTGACAAAGGAGACATCGACTATGAGCATGACCGCCGCTCGGTCATAGTCCTCGGCTCGGGGGCCTATCGCATAGGCAGCTCGGTCGAGTTTGACTGGTGCAGCGTCAATGCCCTCGCAACCGTGCGTGCCAACGGATGGAGGTCGGTGATGATCAACTACAATCCTGAGACCGTCTCCACCGACTATGACATGTGTGACCGCCTCTACTTCGACGAACTGACGTTTGAGCGTGTGATGGACATCGTCGAACTCGAAGAACCGCACGGTGTCATCCTCTCGACCGGAGGGCAGATCCCACAGAATCTCGCCACCCGCCTCGACGAGCAGCATGTCACTATCCTCGGCACACAGGCACGATGCGTGGACAACGCCGAGGACAGGCATAAATTCTCGGCCATGCTCGACCGTCTCGGCATCGACCAGCCCCGCTGGAGGGAATTGACATCCATCGACGACATACACGAATTCGTGGCCGAAGTGGGCTATCCCGTCCTCGTCCGCCCGTCATACGTCCTCTCTGGCGCGGCCATGAATGTCTGCTCCAATGACAATGAGCTGGTCGATTTCCTCAAGCTGGCAGCCGAGGTGTCGCAGAAGCATCCCGTCGTGGTGACAGAATTTGTGCAAAATGCCCAAGAGGTAGAGATGGATGCCGTGGCACGCGACGGCGAGGTCATCGTCTATGCCATCTCAGAGCATATCGAGTTTGCAGGCGTACACTCGGGCGACGCGACCATACAGTTCCCGCCGCAGAAGCTCTATGTCGAGACTGTCCGCCGCATCAAGAAGATAGCCGGCCAGATAGCACGTGCGCTGGAGATCACAGGCCCGTTTAACATCCAGTTTCTCGCCAAGGACAATGACATCAAGGTCATCGAGTGCAACCTCCGCGCCTCACGCAGCTTCCCCTTTGTCTCAAAGGTACTCAAGATCAATTTCATCGAGATTGCCGCCAAGGTGATGCTCGGCCTGCCCGTCGAGAAACCCGCCAAGAATGAGTTTGACCTCGACTATGTGGGTATCAAGGCGTCGCAATTCTCATTCTCCCGCCTCCAGAAGGCAGACCCCGTCCTCGGCGTCGATATGGTCTCGACAGGCGAAGTGGGATGCATCGGCGAAGACACCTACGAAGCGTTGCTCAGCTCGATGCTGTCAGTCGGACTGCGCATCCCCGAGCATAGCATACTGCTGTCGAGCGGCACGGCGCGACAGAAGGCCGACATGCTCGAGCCGGCGATGATGCTCCACCGCAAGGGCTACAAACTCTATGCCACGGCCGGCACTCACAAGTTCCTCGAGGACAACGGCATCCCATCGACACGCGTAGGCAAGCCAAGCGACGATGACGAGTTCCCCAAGGCACTCGACTTGATACACGACCGCAAGATTGATATGGTGGTCAATATCCCGCGCACGCTGGAGAAACGCGAACTGAGCGACGGCTACATGATACGCCGCGCCGCCATCGACTTCAACATACCGCTCATCACCAACACCCGCCTTGCCACGACGTTCATACGCGCGTTCTGCAAGATGGGCATGGGCGACATCAAGATCAAGAGATGGGACGAATACAAGTGATCCGCGGTAATAATCATCCGGTCTGATATGTTGCGGAGTGCGGCAGGCACTCCGCAATTTTTTATATCTCCGTATGCGGTGGTAGTTACTACCGGCTATTGTATAAAACAGCCTCTTGCCGTAATCCGGCAAGAGGCTTGTCCAATATTAAAGATAATAAATGTTGGTTTATTGTAATCTGAGTGATGGGTCAGAAGGCATAGCCCAGACGCACCATGAACGCCTTGCACTTGATGTCGAAGCTGTCATCCGGTCCCATGAACCCATGCTGGTAGCTCAAGTCGAGGTTGTAACGGTTGTCAAACCACACTCCGACTCCGGCACGCAGGCCTACGTCAAGCCTCCAGTAGTTGCTGATGTCGCCCAAAGGAATGTCGTGGTAGCTCTCGCCATCAAGCTCTATCCCCTTTTGTTTGCCTGCATAGTCTACTGACAAGAATATTCCGATGTGCGGGTCAATGTCAAACTTGGAATCAGCTATATTGACTTTCCAACCGAAAATCAATGGTGAGAACTCGAATGCATGACCCACCTGTTTGTATTTCAAGTCGCCATACCTGTAACTATAGCGATAAGAAGGGT
>DWUP01000021.1 GCA_020012075.1 Candidatus Avibacteroides avistercoris | reverse complement strand
GGTCATGACGACCCGCCTCTCTGTTTGAACAGCTAATTACCCGTCTGCCTATCTGCTGCCTTTCAACGATGCAATGTTCTCTTTGAGTGAAGCTATCTTCGACTCGGCATCGGCCTGTTTCTTGCGTTCACGGTCTATGACAGCCGCAGGGGCGTTATCAACAAAACGTGAGTTGGAGAGCTTCTTAATGACTGATTGCAAGAATCCTTCCTGATATTGCAGGTCCGCTTCCAATTTCTCCAGTTCTGCCTGTACGTCAAGTCTGTCGCCAAGATTGACTGCATACTCCAAAGTGCCGACGAGGAATGACAGAGCATTGTCTGACTTTGCATCGACGACACACACTGTCGAGAGGTTGCACAGTTTTCTTACCACCACTTCGTATGCAGGCAAGCGGTCTTCACCGATGACTTGCAGGTCAAGCGGTTCTTTAGGCGAAAGTCCTTTCTGCAAACGTATGGCACGGATATTCGTCACAAGCTGCTTGACAAGTTCGAAGTCTTCGAGCATTGCCTTGTCGCACTCCTTCCCACGAGTCAGGGGAGCATACATTATCGATTCGCCGTCCTTGCGCACAGTGATGTGCTGCCACAATTCCTCTGTGATGAATGGCATGAACGGGTGCAATTGTACCAACAGTCTGTCGAAGAAACCAAGTGTAGCCTTATAAGTCAGTGCATCCATCGGTGCGCCGTATGCCGGCTTGACCATCTCGAGATACCATGACGAAAACTCATCCCAGAACAGCCGGTAGAGTGCCATTATCGCTTCACTCAGGCGATATTTGGAGAAGAGGGTGCAGACATCAGCCGCCACCTCGTCAAGTTTGCTTTCAAACCACTTGACGGCCAGTGCCGAAGCCTCGGGTTGTGCTATCGTCTCGTCCACAGTCCAGCCCTTGACGAGCCTGAAAGCATTCCATATCTTATTGCAGAAGTTGCGTCCCTGCTCGCACAATGCTTCGTCGAAGAGGATGTCGTTGCCTGCCGGGGCCGAGAGCATCATGCCCATGCGTACTCCGTCAGCACCAAACTTGTCGATGAGGTCCAGCGGATTAGGCGAGTTGCCCAGAGACTTGGACATCTTGCGGCCAATCTTGTCACGGACAATGCCGGTGAAATAGACATTCTCAAACGGTTTGTCGCCCATGTACTCATAGCCTGCCATAATCATCCTTGCCACCCAGAAGAAGATGATGTCAGGAGCAGTCACGAGGTCGGTTGTAGGATAATAGTAGTTTATTTCTTCGTTGCCCGGATTGTTTATGCCGTCAAAGAGTGTAACAGGCCATAGCCATGACGAAAACCACGTATCGAGTGCATCTTCGTCCTGACGCAACTCGTCGATGCTCATCTTCCTGCCCGTCTTTTCTTCGGCCAGATGCAAGGCTTCATCCGCTGTCTCTGCCACCACGAATCCGCCACCGGGCAGATACCAAGCCGGTATCCGGTGTCCCCACCAGAGCTGGCGGCTGATGCACCAGTCCTTGATGCCGTCCATCCAGTACTTGTAGGTGTTTTTATACTTCGACGGGAAGAATTTGATGTCATCATTCATCACGGCAGACAAGGCGGGGCGTGCCAGTTCCTTCATCTTGAGGAACCACTGCATTGACAGTTTCGGCTCGATGACCACGTTGGTACGCTCAGAATAGCCGACCTTGTTGGTATAATCCTCGGTCTTCAGGAGCAATCCGGCCTTGTCCAAATCCCCGACTATCTGCTTGCGTACGTCAAAACGGTCCATACCCACGTACATCCCGGCGGCTTCGCTCAGCGTGCCGTCATCGTTGAATATGTCGATTGAGGGCAGATTATGTTTCTCGCCCAGCATATAGTCATTGACGTCGTGTGCCGGGGTCACTTTGAGACATCCCGTGCCAAACTCGATGTCTACGTATTCATCTTCTATCACAGGTATTTCACGCCCCACCAACGGCACGATGACATGCTTGCCGCGCAGGTGGGCTTTGGTCGGGTCATTGGGATTGATGCACATCGCCGTGTCACCCATGATGGTCTCGGGGCGGGTGGTAGCCACGACGGCATAGTCGTCGCTCCCTGCCACGCGGTATTTCAGATAGTAGAGCTTGCTGTGCTCCTCCTTGTAGATTACCTCCTCATCGCTCAGAGCGGTCAGTGCCTTCGGGTCCCAATTGACCATCCTCACGCCGCGATATATGAGTCCCTTGCGATAGAGGTCTACGAATACTTTGATGACGCTCTTGCTGCGCTTCTCATCCATGGTGAATGCCGTGCGGTCCCAATCACACGAAGCCCCCAGACGGCGCAGCTGTTTGAGGATTATCCCTCCGTGTTCGTCTGTCCACTCCCAGGCATGTCTGAGGAATTCGTCACGTGTCAGTTCAGACTTCTTGATGCCCTGCTCTGCCAGACGTGCCACGACTTTGGCCTCGGTGGCTATTGATGCGTGGTCAGTGCCCGGCACCCAGCAAGCGTTCTTGCCTTCGAGACGCGCGCGGCGCACGAGGATGTCTTGGATAGTATTGTTCAACATGTGTCCCATGTGCAGGACACCTGTGACATTCGGCGGGGGGATGACTATCGTGTATGGCTGCCTGTCGTCAGGTTTGGAAGCAAACAACTTGTGGTCGAGCCAATATTTGTACCACTTGGATTCTACGTCCGACGGATTATACTTGCTGCTCAATTCCATGATTAGCTGTGATAAATAGTTAGGATTAGGTCTGCAAAATTAATAAAAAAGGACGTATGGCACGACACGGCAGACGCTTTTCAGATAACATACGATGAAACAGGCAAAAACATACGACCCCACAGGCAAAATCATACTACCCCACGACCAAAATCATACTACCCTACAACCAAAATCATACTACCCCGCAGGCAATCCCGACGCACATCACGTGCGACACAGGGCAGAGACATCATGACAGTGCATGACGGCACGCCGCCCCTCCACGCCGGCCGGACGCGCGGCACACTGCACCGATGACACGGCACTGACATTTTGTCACGGCTACACCGCGCGGGACACATGTGGCATATTAATTGAGCGAAGTGTGGTGTAGTAATACTAAAAGAAACAAAAAGGAGAATTATTATATGAATTTCAACAACTTTACAATCAAGTCCCAAGAGGCGATACAAAGCGCGGTGGACCTTGTGCAACGCAAAGGCCAGCAGCAGATCGAACCGCCTCACATCTTCATGGGCATCGTCAGCAGCGGCGAGAACGTGGTGAAGTATATCTTCCAAAAACTCAACGTCAATGCCAGCCTTGTCGAGACCGCTATAGGCAAAGAGATTGACCACCTGCCCAAAGTGACAGGAGGCGAACCATACCTGAGCCGCGAGTCCAACGCCGTATTGCAGGCAGCCATCGACACGGCAAACAAGATGGGCGACGAATATGTCACTCTCGAGCACTTGCTGCTCGCACTCTTCAGCATCAATTCTGCGGTCTCACGCATCCTCAAGGACGCCGGCGTGACCGAAAAGGAGCTGAAAATGGCCATCAGCGAACTGCGCGGCGGACAAAAAGCCACTTCGCAATCGTCGGAGGAAAACTACCAGTCACTGAGCAAATACGCCATCGACCTCAACGATGCCGCACGCAACGGCAAACTCGACCCGGTCATAGGCCGTGACGAAGAGATCAGGCGCGTGCTGCAGATATTGAGCCGGCGCACCAAGAACAACCCTATCCTCATAGGCGAGCCGGGCGTGGGCAAAACAGCCATCGTCGAAGGTCTGGCACAGCGCATCGTGCGCGGTGACGTCCCCGAGAACCTGAAGCACAAACAGATTTTCTCACTCGACATGGGAGCCCTCGTCGCAGGAGCAAAGTACAAAGGCGAGTTTGAGGAACGACTCAAATCTGTCATCAACGAAGTCGTCAAGGCCGAGGGCGAGATAATACTCTTCATCGATGAGATACACACTCTCGTGGGGGCAGGCAAAGGCGAAGGAGCAATGGATGCAGCCAACATCCTCAAGCCGGCATTGGCCCGTGGCGAACTGAGGGCCATCGGCGCGACAACTCTCGACGAATACCAGAAGTACTTCGAGAAAGACAAAGCCTTGGAACGCCGCTTCCAGATAGTCCAAGTCGATGAGCCTGACACACTGAGCACCATCTCGATATTGCGCGGACTGAAAGAGAAGTATGAGACACATCACCATGTGCGAATCAAGGACAGCGCCATAATTGCAGCCGTCGAACTGAGCAACCGCTATATAACCAACCGCTATCTGCCCGACAAGGCAATAGACCTGATGGACGAGGCAGCAGCCAAGTTGAGGATGGAGATGGACTCGGTGCCTGAGGAGATAGACGAAATTTCGCGTAAGATAAAGCAACTCGAAATCGAACGGGAAGCCATCAAGCGTGAGAACGACGAGGCCAAAGTGGCCGACCTGAGCAAGGAAATCGAGGAACTCAAAGAAAGCGAAAAATCATCACGCGCCAAATGGCAAAGTGAAAAAGCTCTCGTGGACAAAATCCAGAAGAACAAAGCCGACATCGAAGACCTCAAATTCCAAGCCGAAAAAGCCGAGCGCGAAGGAGACTATGGCAAAGTGGCCGAAATCCGCTATGGCAAAATAAAGCAACTGGAAGATGAGATAAAGGACACCCAAGACCAACTGCACAATGCCCAAGGCGGTGATGCCATGATCAAGGAGGAGGTAGACTCTGACGATATAGCCGAAGTTGTGTCCAAATGGACCGGTATCCCGGTCAGCAAGATGCTGCAAAGCGAAAGGGAGAAACTGCTCCACCTCGAGGACGAGCTGCACAAACGCATCGTCGGGCAGGACGAGGCCATCAGTGCAGTGGCCGATGCCGTGCGACGCAGCCGTGCCGGCCTGCAAGACCCCAAGCGCCCTATCGGCTCATTCATATTCCTCGGTACGACCGGCGTGGGCAAGACAGAGTTGGCAAAGGCATTGGCAGAATTCCTCTTCGATGACGAGTCGATGATGACACGAATAGACATGAGCGAATATCAGGAGAAGCACTCAGTCTCGCGCCTTGTCGGAGCACCTCCGGGATACGTCGGTTATGACGAGGGAGGCCAACTGACCGAAGCCATCAGGCGCAAGCCCTATTCTGTCGTGCTCTTCGATGAGATTGAGAAGGCTCACCCTGATGTATTCAACATCTTGCTGCAAGTGCTGGACGACGGGCGCCTGACCGACAACAAGGGACGGACGGTCAATTTCAAGAACACAATCATTATCATGACCTCAAACCTCGGCAGCCAGTACATCGAGGAGCAGTTCAACGGCATCACAGACCAGAACAGGGCAAAAGTCATCGACGAGACAAAGAACAAGGTCATCGAAATGCTGAAGAAGACGATACGCCCCGAGTTCTTGAACCGTATAGACGACATCATCATGTTCCTGCCCCTCAACAAGGAGCAAGTACAGCAGATTGTCAGGTTGCAAATCAACGGGGTCAAGAAAATGCTCGCCGCAAACGGCATCGACCTCAAGCTGACCGACGAGGCCATCGGATTCCTTGCGACAGTAGGATATGAACCCGAATTCGGGGCACGTCCTGTCAAGAGAGCCATCCAAAGCTATGTCCTGAATGACCTCTCAAAGAAAATCCTCGGTCAGGAGATAGACCGCGACAGACCTATCGTGGTAGATCTGGAAGGCGACCACCTGACTTTCAGAAACTGACATCCCTGATTTATAAAGTGAGAGGTGGCGTGGAGCAATTGGTCTCCACGCCACCTTTTTATATTTAATGATGACCGGTTTTAACCGGTACAGGAAGCAGTGACATGCTATTCGGCATACTGCTCCAGAAGCCTGCCGGCAGCGATGTCACCGCTTTCACGAGCCTCGATGAGATATGCACGTCCCTCATCCTTGCGCCCGGCCTGAATGAGTGCCAGACCGAGCAGACGATTGACATCTGTATTGTCAGGAGACATCGCACGGCACTGCTCCAGCGTGGATATGGCCTCATCGAGATTGTCGATGATGATGCACAGCCCGGCATATTCCAACCGATAGCTGATGTCATCGGGCACGAGTTGCAACGCACGGCCGATGTCATTGATAGCCTGCTGGTAACGGCGGGCCTTGAGAGCTATCTGCTCACGGAAATAGTAGAAATCAGCGGTCATCTGTTCGTCATGCGCCGCCGAATATGCCATGAGAGATTGGAGAGACTTGGCGAAATCACCGGCATTGTTGAGATACAGAGCCTTGGCATACAACAACTCGACAGAGTCCGCACCGAGAACCGTAGAATAGCGATGCTGCAACGTGTCGATGAGAATCACCATCGAGTCTGCCGACATGCCATTCAACTCATTGACCGTCAGATATTCGTTGATGGCCTGCACCGAGCAAAGGTTGGAGCCGAGCACAGCCTTGTATGATTGGATGGCTGAAGCATAATCACCAAACTCCCACTCGATCCGTCCCTTGAGCTGATAATAGAGCGGCTGAGGGTCAATGCCGACAGCCTGCCGTATGTCGTCATAGGCATCACCGAGCGAATACCCTTTGCGGTCACCAAGCGAATCTGATGCGGCCTCAATGAATTTTGCCTTGGCATAACAAGCCTCATCTTTGTTGGCATATCTCTCAATGGCTGCCTCCATACACTTGACAGACTCATCTGCATCCCTGCCGGCATAATAGTAGGCCAACTGTTCATAAGCGTATGGGACATCGGGAAATTGCTCCTTATATATATTAAGATAATCCAGATATCTGTCATCGGTCATGGACGGACGTCCCATCACAAGTGCCACTTGTGCATCATTGGCATTGTCGGGCAACTTCTTGAGCAGCCTGACCGCAGCAGCCCTCACATCCTGAAACATGAATGCATCAAATGATAGTCCCATAGCCATCCTCACACCGCAGGCATAAGCTGTGGTGTCTTTTGCACCGTACTGGTATATGCCAAGCAATTCGCCATCGGCATTGACGACAGGGCAACTGCGCACATCGTCAAACTTCTCGCGTACACTGAGCGTATAGAAATGATCGCCGTCACGGGCATTCTCGACAGCAGTGACTGTGGCAGACTTGTATTTATAGTCCTTGCCTCGGGAATATTGGATGACATACACCTTGTCTCCGGCCTTAGCCGGCACCTCGGCAAATGGTATAGGAGATACAGACTTGACATCAACCTTCATCCTTGCCAAATCATAGATGTCATCACATCCCTCGACATAGCACACAGGGTATTGCTTGCCGTCATGCGTGATGACAATCACCGAGTCCACGCCGACGAGCAACTTATAATCGGTGACACACTGCCCGTCTTCTGACACAAATATGCCTGCCGCACGCCCCGACTCCGCCCCTGACGCATCATAGGTTATTATGGAACATACCGATTTGACTGATTTCTTGACCCAAGAAGGTGCTTTCTGTGCGATGACAGCATGATTGGCAGCCAGCGCGAGCAACAATATAAATGATAATACTCTGTACATCCTATCCTATTTAGCTATTTCTTTGCCTCAACACTTCGTATATCAACACTCCGGCCGCTACCGAGACGTTAAGTGATGAGACTGTGCCGCGCTGCGGTATACGCACCCGCTCGTCGCACAGCGCAAGGTGGCCGGCAGGTATGCCACGATCCTCCGCCCCCATGACAAGGCATGTCGGCATCAGATAATCGGCCTCCGTATATTCCTTATCTCCCCTTTCGGTGGCCGCGACGATGTGGAATCCCGAGTTTCTGAGATATTCGATTGTAGCTTCGATATTACTTTCCTTGCAGACCGGCAATGTCAATAAAGCTCCCGCAGAAGTCTTGACTGCATCTGAATTGACAGTCACACTGCCATGCTTGGGTATCACTACACAGTCCACTCCTGCACATTCGCAAGTACGGGCTATGGCGCCGAAGTTGCGAACATCGGTAATGCCGTCAAGCACTACGACAAACGGGTTTTTGCCTTCCTCAAACAATGTCTGGACGAGTGTCCCGAGATTGGTGTATGATATCTGCGAGACAAAGGCTACTACGCCCTGATGGTTCTTGCGTGTCAGGCGGTTGATGCGCTCGACGGGGACGCGCTTGACGGTGACATGATAACGACGTATGGCTGCAAGCAAATCGTCTGCCACTTCGCTTTGCATGTCTTTTTTAAGCAATATGGTGTCGATTTCAGTGCCAGACAATATGGCTTCGGTGACGGCACGTATGCCGAAAATCATTTCTTTCTTTTCATTCATCCTTTAGTAGTTCTTTTGCATTATTGATTGCCGCGTCAGTAATCTTATTTCCGCTCAGCATCATGGCGAGTTCTTCTACTCGTTCGCCTGACGACAGGAGCTTTATGTTGGTCGTTGTCTGCCCGTCGTTGTCATGCTTATAGACTTTATATTGCACTGCTCCCTTGGCAGCTATCTGGGGCAGGTGCGTGATGCTTATCACTTGCATCCGTTCGCCCATCTGCTTCATCATGTCGCCCATCTTGGCAGCTATCTCACCGGAGACACCTGTGTCAATCTCATCAAATATGATTGTTGGCAACACCTTCAGACGGCAAGTGACAGACTTGATGGCAAGCATGAGTCTAGCCAACTCACCACCCGATGCGACCCCTGTGACGTCCTGCATCGAACGGTTTTTATTGGCCGTAAAAAGCATGGTTATCTCATCGAGGCCGTCGGGCATCAACTCAGCCTTGGGACGTGTGGCCAATTCAACGCATGCCGATGGCATACCCAGACTATGCAGCACGGCAATTATGCTGGCATTTATCGACGAGAATACCGCCACACGGCTCGCAGACAAGTCATTGGCAGCCCTGATGGCTTCGCTGCGGGTCGCGTCAATCCTTGCAGAAAGCTGTGCTTTCTGGTCATCATAATTCTCTATCATTGCCAGACGGTCCTCGAAATCCTTGGCCTTGTCAATCAAGTCAGACACTGTGTGCACACGGAACTTCTGCTGCAACGAATATATAAGGTCAAGGCGCTCATTGACTGCCTGCAGGCGATCATGATCATAAGTCATGTCATCTGCCATGCCGGACACATCATAAGCAATATCCTTTAGCTCCAAATATGAGTTCTCAAGACGTGAATGAATCGGCTCAATCTGCTGGTACAAATTCTGCAAAGACGCCGCCGTATTGACAATCTTCTTCAATTCGGTCAGCAATCCTCCATCGTCATTGTCAAATATCCGGCTGATGGTATATAAATCTGTCTTTATTTCCTCGGCGTGAGTCAGTACATTTTGCTCCTCCTCCAGTGCCTCCTGCTCACCATCGCGCAACTTTGCGCCGGCAAGCTGTGCCAACTGATAACGCAGATAATCGACATCATCATTAGACTTGGCCGCTTTTATCAACGTCTCATATTCTCTTATGGCATTGACATAAGCCTCATACCTATTACGATATTCACATTTGATATCGCCGTTACCGGCTACGGCATCAACGAAATCGAGCATAAAAGCAGAATCACTAATAAGCAAATTCTGGTGCTGCGAATGTATGTCAAACAACCTTGATGCGACTTCACGCATGACATTGAGCTGCACAGGCGAGTCATTGACAAATGCACGCGACTTGCCTGAAGGTGAAATCTCACGTCTCATAATACATTCATCGGCATACTCTATGTCCAAATCAGCAAAGAGATGTAGGAGGTCATATTTAGCCACATCAAAGACAGCCTCTATAATACATTTGCCGCTCCCGTCCTGCACGGCACGAGTATCAGCCCTCTGTCCGGACAGAAGATTTAGAGCACCGAGGATAATAGACTTGCCGGCTCCTGTCTCACCTGTAATGACAGAGAACCCCTGACTGAAATCTATGTCCAGTCTATTAATAAGTGCATAATTGGTTATATGTAAGTGCTTAAGCATGGCTATTATTTAGTTGTTCGTAGCTTGTCTTATCTTGTCCCAATCATTGACATTAGCCGGACTGAGCTGCATCAAACACTCATATACCTCATCCCGCTCTTTTTGGGGACCACGTGAAAACACATTGAGCAACTCATTTTTTTTCGTTTCAACGATTATATCCGGTATTGACGACATTGGCCGATTGGATTTCGCCTGCTGTAGCAACTTGATGGAAGAAGCTATTGTAGCACGACCGCGGTCAGCATTCTGAGCCATCTCGTCGAGTCCCAAACGGTGATAGTCATACATAAACTGACGTAGCGGTTTCATCCCTTCGTCAATATAGTCAAATATGACAGCATAACGGTTGCGTGAATCATCAAATGCCTGCCAGCCACTCTCGGCAAGACTCTGGGCGGCATTGACTATGTCCACGGCTTTTTGTAGGACATCTGTACCTCCCATAGGACTCATAGTGTCCATGTCCAGTCCTATAATAAGGTAACAATAGTAAGCTATGACTGCCGTGAGATTGTTGTCTATCAAATCATCACGAAACTCCAAAGGGTCATACTCGATATAATTGAAATCAAAACTCTCGTCCTTGAAATTCCATACCGTAGAGTTGTAATTTGAATTAAACGCCGGCCTTGTCGATTGCACGGTCAGTTCACACTTAAAAGTACCATCATCAGAATATTCCTTGACGACGATACTGAAGTTGCAGGCAATCCGCTCTGCATAAGAATAGTGCGCAGTAGTCCATTCCTGCTCATTGATAAATTCCATCAAAGCATTCTCCAACGTCTGAAAGACTTGGGTATTAGTGCCCTGCACCTGTGAAGAATTGATACTGACACGGCAATTCAGCTCTTGCGCCGCAATCGTGGCCGGCAAGCACAGCAAGATCATGACAACCGACAAAACTGCCAGCCGGCTATTACCTCTCATAAGCGTCCATATATTTTTGCATCTCATCTATAATGTCCGATGCGACCTCTCTTTTAGGTTTCAAGGGGGACTCTTTTTCGCCCAATCGTCCTATCAAGGTCACTTTATTGGTGTCTGTCTTGAATCCAGCCCCTTTGTCTCTAAGGGAATTCAAGACTATGAAATCCAGATTTTTATCTTGTAGTTTTTTCCCGGCATTGACCACTTCATTATCCGTCTCAAGCGCAAATCCGACAAGCACCTGCTTGCCACTCTTCAATTCTCCCAGTTTGCGGGCAATATCCGGATTGGGAACAAGCCTGATGGTCATATCACTGCCACTGCGCTTTATCTTGGTACTGGAAAAGTGTTCGGGACGATAGTCAGCTACGGCTGCACACAGGATGGCTGCATCAACATCTGCAAAAGCGTTAATGGCGGCTTCACACATTTCTTCGGCGCTTTCCACATTGACACGGCTGATTAGTCCGCTACTGGCAGACAAAGCCACAGGACCTGTGACAAGTATTACTTCAGCCCCACGTGATGCACATTCTTCAGCAAGGGCAAAGCCCATCTTGCCAGATGAATAGTTGCCTATATAGCGGACAGGATCTATTTTCTCATAAGTCGGTCCGGCCGTAATCAAGACACGCTTGCCGGCTAATGATTGGGTCTTTGAGAAATATTCCTCTAATGCCTTTATTATATTCTCAGGTTCCTCCATCCTGCCCTTACCGACAAGCGAGCTGGCTAATTCACCCTCACGCGGCTCTATTATGATATTGCCATAAGAATGAAGACGCTCTAAATTAAGTTGCGTAGATTGATGGGCAAACATGTCCATATCCATTGCCGGAGCTACAAAAACCGGGGCCTTCATCGACAAATAAGTAGTGACAAGCATGTTGTCAGCAATGCCATTGGCCATTTTGCCGATTGTGGATGCTGTAGCCGGAGCTACCAGCATGGCATCAGCCCATTGTCCTAAATCCACATGACTATTCCACGTACCGTCACGCCCCGAGAAAAACTCGCTGACTACCGGCTTCTTGGTCAATGTGGCAAGTGTAAGCATCGTGACAAACTCCTTGCCTGCCGGCGTGATGACTACCTGTACTTCTGCCCCAAGTTTAATAAGTTCACGAGCAAGCACCACAGCCTTATAAGCGGCTATGCTGCCTGTAATCCCAAGGACAATATGCTTACCACACAATACACTGGGAGTCATAATTTCGTATTTAAGTCTTTCAAACGCAATCTGGTCAGCACATCTTTGGTGTTAAGAGTGAAATCACCACTCATCATCCAACCATAATAACCCGTGTCACGTCTAAGTACCTCACTGACCGGCTGACCCTTATATTTGCCGAAATTGAAGACTGGCACGCCCTTGTCATCATATACAATCCGGCCTGCAAAATCGACATTGCGTGTAAAACTGGAATAGTCAGACAAGAAATCCACGTCATTCTTTAGCTGGCCATCGTATCTGTCAAGCTGTGCCTTGAGCACTTCATAAGTAGCCCGGGTATCTGCCATTGCCGAATGTGCTTCTGTCAGGTCACGGCCACAATAGAACTTGTACGCAGCAGATAGCGTGCGCTGCTCCATCTTGTGATATATGACTTGTACGTCTATGAATTTACGACGACCGAGATCTATGTCTACACCTGCACGCAGAAACTCCTCGGCCAATACAGGCACATCAAAACGATTGGAATTGAAACCGGCGATGTCGCTGTCAGCGAAATCGCGTGCTATGCCCTTGGCCACTTCTTTAAACGTGGGACAGTCTGCCACATCCTTATCATATATGCCATGCACGGCCGATGCCTGCTCAGGTATATGCATCTCGGGATTAATCCTCATCGATTTTGATTCTTCATTTCCATTCGGATAGACTTTGATATACGACATTTCCACGATTCTATCGGTTGAAATATTTATACCTGTAGTTTCGAGATCGAAGAATATCAAAGGGTTTTTCAAATTAAGTCTCATGTCACTTGTATGTTAATCACAACGACAGCAAGTCATCCGAAAGATGACAGCTGTCGTATATTTGAGAGATATTATTATGTATACTAAATCAAAGCATCATCGGGGTAAGCAGCATCAACAAATCTTCGTCATCATCCTGCTCTATTGGAGTAATAATGCCTGCGCGAGTCTGGTCTACCAGTTCTATCAAGATTTGTTCGCTGTCGATATTCTGTAACATTTCAATCAAGAACATCGAATTGAATCCAATCTCCATCTCCACTCCTTCATACAGACACGGCACAGTTTCCTCTCCTGAGAATGAGAAGTCCATATCCTGACCAGACATCTTAACAAATTCAGGATTACCCAAAGTCCAGCGTATCAATCCTCCAGACTGCATCGAGCAAATTGCCACCCTCTTCAAAGCTCCGATGAGAGTCAAACGGTCTATTGTAATCTTGTTGGAAGGATTTTTTGGAATTACTGCATTATAGTTAGGATAACGTCCTTCTGTCAATCGGCAAGTCAAAATGTAGTCAGTCATTATGAAGACTGCATTGCGGCTGTTAAACATCACCCTCACATCTCCGTCTTCTTTTGGTAATATGTTTTTCATCAGCAATGCAGGCTTTTTGGGAAGGATAAATGCAGCCTTGCCCTCGCTATGCACCTTATTCGTCTTGCAACGCACCAATATATGACCATTGCTTGCGACGAATGTCAGGTCATCTGCAGTCAAATCAAAATATATACCATTCATCGTAGCACGGAATTCATTATTATCCGTCGCAAACTGTGTCCTTGAAATCCCATTGAGCAATACAGATGCCGGGACAGAAATTTCGACCAACTGGTCATCCTTCACAATCTGTGGAGTCTTGGGATATTCCAAAGGATTCTGACCCACAAGACTCAACTGTCCGTTCATATATCCGACTTTCAACTCGTAGGTCTCTGTATTTACATCTATTGAAATCGGTTGTTCAGGAATCTCACGCAACACATCCAAGATACTTTTCCCCGAAACCGTGAATTGCCCGTCAGCATCGCTTTCATTGACCTCAATGGCAGTTTCCATTGTCGTTTCGCTGTCTGATGCAGTAACCTTCAGCTTGCCACCTTGAAGTTCAAAAAGGATATTGTCAAGTATTGATATAGAATTCTTGGATGCAATCACACGGCTTACCGATTGCAAACGTGACAAAAGGGCTGTGCTCGAAATTGTAAACCTCATATATAGTTTTTAATAATTATTATTCTCATACACCTATTCAAGGACGCAGATCAATATCCCGCCATAAGTCTTGCAAATATAACATTTTCTATTAAATCGGCTCTTCCCTGCAAGAATTAACGTGACATAACTCGTCGTGTTACGCCACACGTATTTTAGCATTTGGTCTACCAGCATAGTCAGGACTTAAATATCAAACCGCTCTGCCGTCAAACGTGACGTTTCCTGTATCACTATAATCTTATAAGTCAATTATGCCCTGACGAATCAAGGGTACTGCACTCTCCACAAAGAATTAAAAGCATGAGAACTTTCACACACAAAAAGTGCGTGCAAGCTAAGGCTTGCACGCACCCTACAACAATTATATTTCCTGTGTCATTTGACTTCCTCTAAAACAACTTTAGCTGATTATCAAAAGGTTACAAGTATTATGGTACAAATATGGTAATTTTATACCGTAAATATCCATATAAACAAAATTGAGGAATATAGAACTGTAAATAATTGATTTTTAGGTATTAAGTGGAGTACAAAGATTGTATTCTTTGTACTGATAATACAGGTTATAACGATCCTGCTGGTATCAGTTATCTCCATTGAGATATGTGATGTGTTGAGCATAAACCAGCTTGCCATCCCATTGATAATGGGAATTGTTCTCACTACATTAGTGTCAAATTGAATGCTCATAGATGGATAAAAATAAACGACCCAGTTTTGAGCATCGTTGAGAGGCTTGGGGGGCTGATGTCGCAAAAGTACAACACCTTCAAACTGTTGTGGATGTTTCTGCAGCAAGGCTTATCGTCATCAATTTACGCAGGGGCCGGCTAATTCTCGCAATAATCTTATTTGGCAAATAATGTATTTACCATCATACGGAAAAATAATATTTTACTCTTATACATTACCGACTGAGCAAGCCTTTGCAGTAAAAAAATAACTCCATGTGCGGACCTATATATTAATCAGTTTAATTTAGTATCTATATATAAAGGAAATAAACCAAACTAAACTGTTTTCAAGTTGAAAAGTGAAAACAAAATCTTGCCTCATTTATAGATATACAATATGCAAGCACATTATTATTGATGTATAAATAAAAAACAGACCACGACACAGCTCAGCACAATATCGTATCGGTTATAGCAC
>DWUP01000020.1 GCA_020012075.1 Candidatus Avibacteroides avistercoris | reverse complement strand
GGCAGGATATGACAAACACTTTGGCCACGTCGCCGCCGATGAGCCTACGCAAGTCTGCTTCCTGCTCAGTCGCCTCATCTTGCAGCAGGCACGTCACCGCTTCCCCATCGCGGCGCGAAAGTGTGTCATTGTCGGTGTCAAGCATGACGATGCCGACACCATCGGGCAGTCCGCCGGCAATGGAGGCAGCGATATTGCCGCCCCCTCCACCGATTGCAATAACAAGGTTTGTCGGCACAGTTTCGTACATTTAATGTTTTACCCAATGCTCTCGGAGCAATTGTGCAATCCTGGCCTTGTTGCGCGCAACACCATCTGCCTCCCACCGCCAAGCCGCCGGGTGTGTGACGTGCTCGATCACTATGCTGTCGAATGACAGTCCCTTGGCCGCACAGTAGTTGCCAAATGCAGTGTAGGCCAGCTTGCTGAGGAAGATGATGACATCGGGCTTGATTTCGCCGATGATGCCCGTCAATGCCTCGCCCGCGACCTCATCATCTATCGGCTGGGGACGGAAGCCCTTGCTGCCACCGGCATTGTAAGCGGGGCGGAGATAGTAGTTGTAGAATGCGGCCTCTGACAACCCCTTCTCATGCTCGATACCGGCCTCGTCCAGCACACTGTCCATGATGTCAAAAACCTTGTTGAAAGTCGGGTAACTGATGTAATTGCTGACATCCGTCCTACGGTAGTCGGGGATGAGCTTGGCATCTGCCGCCTTGTACCACCGCTCTGCGTCGCGGAAATCGCTGTGCGGCACGTCGTGGTCATCGAAGTAATTGCTCTCGCCGATGAGGAGCAACTTGCCGTGCCGTCCGTCCTCGCGCCAATAATGATTGTGCACTGCGGGAATGAGGTCGGGAAATCTCACGAAAATGCCCTCGGCCACCGTGCCGCCACATCCGATGTTGTTGAATCTGTCTGTTGCCATAATTCCTATTCTTTTTAATGGTTAATGTTGTTGGTTTTAATCTTGCTGAAAGAGGTGGCGGCTGAGCCGCCACCTGCATCGGTTATTTGTTAGGGACAAAAGCGTAGGTAGTTCCGCTTATTTGCTTTGGTCTGCCACCCAAGAGCTGTGCTGCCCTTTCCAATTCCATCCATGATTTGAATGTTTGTTCGCTGCCGTTGGGGAAAATTAATTTGTACATGATGTTAAGGTTTTAAGTTTGTCCCCCGGCCCACGGGGACATTATCATTAATAAGGCGGGTGCGGGCCGCACTGTCCATTGCCGGAGCTGTGGCATCCGCCGTTTTCTCCTGTCTCTATGTTTGTGCCGGTGTCATCATCTTTATTTGTCATCGGGGACTATGCCTGCATCTCTCAACTGCTCCAGAAGCCTTGTGGCGCGGTTGTAACCTAAGGCGAACTTGCGTTGCAACTTCTCGACCGTGACACCCTTTGCCCGCTTTGCGAAACGGCTTGCTTCGTCAAATAGCGGGTCACGCTCCGTCACGCGACTCACTGTCCCGGCATCGCCGTCACCGCAGTCTTCAGGGGCGGGCAACGTATATGCCCCGGTGCAGCCCGCCGTCTCGCATTCACGGCTGACATATTCCACGAGCTTATCTATTTCCCCAACCTCTATCAGCGGGGTTTGCAACCGCTCCTTGGCATCGTCATGGGAGAAAATCATATCGCCCTTGCCGAGCAACACATCAGCCCCCTCGTAGTCAAGCAACGCACGTGAGTCAATCTGCGATGAGACACGAAAGGCGGCACGTGCCGGGAAAGCATCTTTAATCTTGCCTGTGATGACAGATTGGGTCACAAGCCGTGTGGCTATTATAAGATGTATGCCGACTTCATGTCCCCTCCCGGCGAGGACACAGACCATGGTCTCGAACGAACGTCCGTACTGTCTGATGATGTCGCGGTATTCATCAACCACCATCACCAGACGGGGCAGGTGGCAATGCCCGCCGGCGGCATCCAGCCGTCCCGATGCAAAAGCGGCATTATAGGAAGCAAGATTGCCGGCTCGCGTCCTGCGCATCAATTCGCGGCGGAGCTTCATCTCGGCATAAAGCGAGCCAAGGGCAACGACAGCCTTGCCAGCATCGTTGATGACAGCATCCCCGCCGTCAGGCATCTGGGCGAGGAACGCCTTGCCCAGCCGGGAGTAGGATGCAAATTCCACCCCCTTGATGTCCACGAGCAGCAGTTTGATGTCCTCGGGGCGTTGCCGGCAGAGCAATGATGCGATGATGCCGTGCATGAATACCGACTTGCCCTGCCCCGTCGCGCCACCCACCAGCAAGTGAGACATGGCGGCAAGGTCGGCCATGACGAACTGTCCGTCCAGCCCCTCGCCGACCACGAAGGGCAGCACCCCGCCCGCCGTCTGCCAAGCCTCGCTCTCAAAGGCGCGGCGTATGGACAGATAGGTGCGGTCCGCACGGTTTATCTGCAACACGAGGCACACATGGCGGCGCGTCGGGCAGTCCTGCCTGTCGGTAGATGCCGAGGCAAAGCCATTGCATTTTAAGGTATGGAACACACCATAAATTATAGTCTCAAGGTCTTCCCGCGTAATCCTCTTGCCCCGCGTCCTCGGCTGGAGTGTGATGCGCCATTCGTCATAGCTGCATCCCGGCCTGGCATTGATCCTAAGGATTTTTATGGCCCTGTGGTCTTTCATCGTGCTGGATACCATGCCGAATTTGAGTTCCACCACCTTGGCATTTGTCCCCTCGGTCGCGGTGATGATTGCTTTTTTGACACCGTCCATGCTTTCTTCATCAAGGGGTTTCACTCCTTCATCCCCACACTGCCAGAACAATCCAGCCGGAGGCAAACGGTAGCCGTCAGTCTTTCCCACTGTTTCATCGTCAGCTGTTGCCATATCGTCTGATTTTAATTGTAAAACAATAAACCTGTCTGTCACCACCAAAGGTTTTGCAGTTTGCAAAACGCTCGGTCGTGGTGGCAAAGTAACGGCCACGTTGTGCCAGAGCATGACACACCGCACGTTTAATTCTGATGAAAGCGGCCGTATGCCGTCGGGACAGGGCGGGCAGCACTGCCCCCGTCGTGAGACATGGCAGGTGATGCCGTGCAGCAGAAGGCGGACAGGCGGGGAAAGGGGCAGTATGTTTAGCAATGGCGGGCATAGCCGGTATCTATAACACTCACACGCGGCCATGCCTGAAAGAGACGTAGAACCGCTGCCCTACGTCGTCAAGGCCTACCACAGCCATCTTATCCAAGGGTGCGATTCTACGCTGGAAGTGCAGGATACACTTCACCCAATGGATAAGATAGCCCAGCCCTCAGAGGTCATGGTGTGGTAGTTTTGACGACGTCAGAGGCTGTGTGTCCGGCCGGCGGCGTGAGACCGCCACCGGCTGTCACAAATGTAGTCTTTTAATTTATGCTGTCAAATTTTTGCCTGACGATTTTTCTCCCGCCATCTGACGGCAGCAAAAAATCATTGTATGCCAATGCCAATAGCATACGACCCTATCACCATTAGCATACAATGCCATGGGCGGTGGCATACGATGCTATTGCCCGCGGCATTGTATGATTTTGGCTGCCGGGGCGTGACTATGGGCGGCGGGATGGGACAGGTTACGTTTTTTCGCCTAACTTTGCATCAATCAAAACCAATCCACAGAGCTGACATGAAACTTATTTCTTGGAATGTCAATGGGCTCCGTGCCTGTTGCGACAAAGGGTTCCGCGAGGCATTTGCGGCCCTCGATGCCGATTTCTTCTGCCTGCAAGAGACCAAGATGCAGCACGGGCAGCTTGAGCTGGCTTTTGACGGCTATGAATCCTATTGGAGCTACGCCGACAAGAAGGGCTACTCGGGCACGGCCATCTTCACGCGGCACCGGCCGGTGAGTGTCACGTGCGGCATGGGCATCGACGAGCACGACCACGAGGGACGCACGGTGACGATGGAGATGGACAAATTCTTTCTGGTCTGTGTCTATGTGCCCAATTCGCAGGACGGATTGCGCCGGCTGGACTACCGCATGAGGTGGGAGGATGACTTCCGCGCCTACCTGCACCGCTTGGAGGAGAAGAAACCGGTCATCGTCTGCGGCGACCTCAACGTGGCCCACAAGGAAATCGACCTTAAAAATCCCAAGACCAACCGACGCAACGCCGGCTTCACCGACGAGGAACGCGCCAAGATGACCGCCCTGCTCGACTCGGGCTTCATCGACACCTTCCGCCACTTCTATCCCGATGCCGAGGGCATCTATTCGTGGTGGTCCTATCGGTTTAAGGCCAGGGAGAAGAATGCCGGGTGGCGCATCGACTACTTCCTCACCTCGCGCTCGCTGGAGCAATATCTCACGGGTGCCGGCATACACACCGAGATATATGGCTCCGACC
>DWUP01000199.1 GCA_020012075.1 Candidatus Avibacteroides avistercoris | reverse complement strand
ATAGAAAACGACAGCAAGGGGGGGGGGTAAAAACACACCTTAGCAACAAGATGAAGACGGCAGCTTTCATCTTCGCCATCATCATGCAATGCTCCGCCACATTTGCACAACATTCAGTCAGAGGACAAGTGACAGATGAGGCGGGCTCACCCATTGACGCAGCCGTCGTCACCTTGGTCAATCCTGATAACGGAGAAGCCTTGGGGCAAAACCTCACGACGAGTGACGGCGAATATATCATTGATGCCGGGGGGAAAGTACAGCAATACATAGACTGCCTCGGCTTCAAGCCATATTTCGGCCAACCGTTCCACCTGCATACTGACACCATAATGCCACAAATAGTGCTGAGCCGCGAGAATTTCGACATTGACTCGGTGACGGTGGTCGGCGAGAGGCTGTCGCAATCAGTCAGCATAGATGGCGGGAAGATGGTATTCACTCCGGGAAACAGCAGTACACTGGCAGGAGGAAGTGCAATCGAAGTACTAAGGAAGACACCCGGCATCTCAATCGACAGCGAAGGCGGCATCAGCATCGCCGGACGAAACAATGTGCTTGTCACCATCGACGGAAGGCAGACATACATGCAGAGGGATGAACTCGCCGCTATGTTGAGAGCCATCCCCGCATCGTCAGTATCGTCAGTAGAAGTGCAACAAAGCCCATCAGCGCAGCATGATGCCCAAGGCTCGGGAGGCATCATCAATATAAACACAGACAAACGGAACCGAAAAGGCATCTCGCTCTCGCTGAACAACGGTCTGTCACTGTGGGACAATCTGAGAGAAAACACCGAGCTATCATTCAGCTACGCCAAAGGGAAGTTGAATCTCACCGGGAGCTACAGCCATACCGTTGGGAACTACTCAATGGAATATGGGATGCACCGCATCCAAGGCGGGAAAGACTACTACAGCCCCACTCACGACACAGACAAGCGCAAAACCATCTCGGGAAATCTCGGAGTGGAATATGCCTTGGACAGCAAACAGACAATAGGCGCACGCATCGACATCAATACCCTCTTCGGCCCCGGACAGACAATCACGACGACAGAAGTAAGGGAAGAGACACACGGCACACTCGAAGAAACACTGCTGGCAAGCAATGACTATTATAAGCAGAAAGGGAACAGATATGGCGCCAACCTCTACTATACAGCATCTCCACGCAATGGCACAAGTTATGCAATAGACTTCAATTATGCATGGTTTGACGGAGGCTCGGGCAACATGCAGCCCAACAGGCACATAGCACCCGACGGAAGTATATTGCAAGACAACCTGTACAAGTCTGAAAACAGGAGGAACATACACATCTGTGCCATGTCCTACGACCAATGCCATGCCTTGTGGAAAGGAGAATTAAAGTCCGGTCTGAAAATATCATCAGTCAATGCTGCAAACGACTACCATTTCTATGACATGACCGGCCAAGTCGAGGTCATGGACGAGACACAATCCAATGACTTCGATTACAGTGAGCGGATATTGGCCGCCTACATCTCATATACCCACTCCATCGGCAAGAGAATCAACGTTGAAGCAGGACTGCGCGGCGAATACACATTGTCGCACGGCATACTCCACCCCCTCAGCGGGTCGGATGACGAAAGCCACAAGAGAGACTATTTCAACCTCTTCCCTACATTCGCCATCGACTTTCGCCCCGGTGCAGGACACACACTGGTGCTCAGCTATGCGAGCCGCATAGACCGTCCCGCCTATCAAGACATGAACCCGTTTGAATATCTGCTTGACGAATTGTCCAGATGGAAAGGGAATCCTTTCCTCATCCCTCAGAAGACACACCAGCTGTCCCTCACATGGCAATACAGACAGACGGCTGTCACGGCATCTTACTCACGCACCAATGACTACAAGGCTCAGATAACCGACACACTGTCACTCGACAAAGTAATCATGACACCGCGCAACATCGGACTCCAACGGCGTGCCCAACTGTCATTGCACCAAGGACTCGACGTCACGAGATGGTGGGAGATGAGCCTCGACATCACATGCTATTACGTCAGCAATGACATTGCATTCGACAGGCACCGCCAATTCGATCTGGACGGATTGGCCGGGACATTCTCGATGCAAAACACCATCCGCCTGCCGTGGCAGATAAGGATGGAAATCAATGCTGCCTGCGACACACGGCATCTCGGGGCATCCAACGAATATGTCGAACCGTCGGGCTATGTGGACGTAGGATTGACCAAGAGTTTCGCCGAGAGGAAATGGACGATATCACTGGCAATGAGTGACATCTTCTGGACAAGCCGCTGGGACAACAGCAGCTCGTTTGACGGACTGCGGTTGTGGAACTGGGGTAAAGGCGAATCAAGACAGGTGAAGCTCAACGTCACCTACAAGTTCGGCAAGGACAAAAGCAACAGGCACAGCAGCAATTTCGACGAGATACAAAGGTTGTGACACCTGCCACACTCTGTGCGTGGCACAGGCAACCCTACTGCCAGTGCCGCACACAGTAGCCATGACGCTGTGGCCACACCCCACGACGCCGCCTCAGTCTGACATCAATTCATATCCTTACGGTGTCAGAATTCTGGTTATATGCCTTGGCCACGCACTTCCACTCGCCATTCATCTTCAACAGCAGCAGATAGTCTGTGAAATCAATGCGGCCGCCCCACTTCTCCTCCAAGACGCGCACGACGGCGAGTGTCTCTTCGACAGCTACCACGTCTACACGCGCTTTGAACGCATCACCCGCCCCGACAGTATCGACGTTGCGGTAGAATTGCTCTATCGACCCATGCTCCAGCTGTCCGTCGAGATAGCCGAACAGCACCGCCTCGTCGATAAACAGTTCCTTGGCATACTTGCTGTTGCCCTCTGCCACACTCCTGACAAACTTCATTGCAGCCTCCTCGACTGCCTTGTACTCTTCAATGCTTGCTCTCATGATTATCTTTGTTTTGGTTGTTCACATGGCAAATGTAGGATATGATAGAGAGGACATCAAGTAGCGAAAAATTATTCAGTGTACCGAAAAATTTTTCCGTACACGCCCATATATGGAGATATTGATACTTTTGCACACGTAAACAGCCTTCAAACATGTATGAACGAAAGATACCCGTCGATCTCGATTGCCCGCTGCGCCTGACGTTGAGCCTCATCGGCTCGAAATGGAAGTCGTGCATCCTCGACGAACTGCGGCACAGGCCGATGCGCCCGAGCGAACTGCACCGCACATTCCCCGAAGCTACACCGCGCGTCCTTGACTTGCAGCTCAAGGAACTGGTCGATGACGGCCTTGCCAGCAAGACAATCTTCCCGGAGCTGCCTCCCCGCTCGGTCTATGCCATAACCCCGCTGGGCATGTCACTCGTGCCTATCATCGACGCCATGCTGCAATGGGGAGAAAAGAACAGGGGACTGTTTGAAAGGAAATACGGCCACCGCGCGACAGCATCAGACCCCACGGGCAAAAACATCTGACCCCATGTGGCATAGGGTCAGACCCCACGACGATAGCATCAGATGCCACGGACACAAAGTCCCGCCCCGCCGCGCACACGGCACATGGCAGACGATTGCCATGCGCCCGGCATGATGAATGGGACAGAGAACAAAAAAGTCAGGCAGCGCAGGGACCGGTCCCGTGCGCTGCCTGACTCATGAAGTGCCGCCGCATCAATACACCGGCGGCCATTGATGCCGGCGGCTCATGAGTGGGTGATGAGATTCATAAACTCCTCACGCGTCTTGGCCTGATTGAAAGCCCCGGTAAAATCAGAAGTAGTGGTGATGGCATTTTGTTGCTCCACACCTCGCATCTGCATACACATGTGCCGAGCCTCGATGACGACCATGACGCCGAGAGGATTGAGCGTGTCCTGTATGCACTGCTTGATCTGCAGCGTCAGCCTCTCCTGCACCTGCAAGCGGCGGGCATAGACCTCGACGACACGTGCTATCTTGCTCAGTCCTGTGATATAGCCATTGGGGATGTAGGCCACATGTGCCTTGCCGTAGAAAGGCAGGATGTGATGCTCACACATCGAGAAGAAGTCGATGTCCTTGACTATCACCATCTGATTGTAATCCTCACGGAACATCGCCGAGCGGAGTATCTCCCTCGGGTCCTGCTTGTAGCCGTGCGTCAGAAACGACATCGCCTTGGCCACCCTCTCGGGCGTCTTCAACAATCCTTCACGCTGCGGGTCTTCGCCCAGCAACGAGAGTATGGCACGATAGTGCCCTTTCAACTCTTCGATGACAGATTCGTCATGCACCACAAAGTCTTGCATAGTGTCAGTTATTCTCCTATTTTCAGAATAATGTGTGATCGGATAATACCCATTTCATTGAACTCGCCCGTAGCTTCGAGCTCGCGCATCATGGCATCAGCTTCTTCGATAGTTTTGAAATCACCGAAGCGGCAGAGCCATCTGGGCGACTGAAAGACGGTATATACCTCGTAATCGGGAAACTTCTTCTTGGCCAACGCCGCAATGCGATAGACTTCATCCTTGGCGGCACGCGAATTGTTTCCGGCAAACAGCTGTATGCGGAAACCTACGGTATTGATTGTCTTGCCGTCAGCAGATGTGGTCGCGGTCTTGCTGCCCACGAGTGCCGCTACCTCAGGGCTTTGTGTGATTACCACTTTGCCTTGGCCCGGAGCATCCTTGGCCAATTCGGTCAAAATGCCTTGGGCTTGCGCCGAGGCTGCCACTGCAAGGGCGATAATGATGGATGTAATACGCATTTGGAACTTATAAAACAAAGGCCACGGATGCACCCGCCTCCGTGGCCACATGGATGGGAAATCAATTAAAAGCGTCGATGATGCCTTTGAAATCGGCTGCCTTGAGCGAAGCACCGCCGATCAGACCGCCATCAACGTCGGGATTGGCAAAGAGCTCGCGTGCATTGGATGCCTTGCAGCTGCCGCCATAAAGGATGGAAGTGTTGTCTGCCACATCTTTGCCATACTTCTCGGCTATCACGCTACGGATGTATGCGTGTATCTCTTGAGCTTGTGCGGCAGTTGCCGTCTTGCCGGTGCCGATAGCCCAGACTGGTTCGTAAGCGATGATGAGTCTGGAGAAGTCCTCGGCAGAGAGGTCAAAGAGCGATCCTGCGAGCTGGCCGTAGACGACTTCGTTTTGCTTGCCTGCTTCCCTCTCTTCCAGCACTTCACCGACACAGAAGATAGGTGTCAGGCCATTAGCCAAAGCAAGGCGGACTTTCTCCTTCAGGATTTCAGGAGTCTCATGGTAGTAAGCCCTACGCTCAGAGTGGCCGAGGATGACATATTTTGCACCCGTCGATGCTACCATTGCAGCCGACACTTCGCCGGTGTATGCGCCTGACTCCTTATCGGCACAGTTTTCAGCACCTACGCCAATCTTGGCAGAATCGACAAGCGGAGTGACCGATGCCAAATGAATGAACGGTGTGCAGATTATCACATCACAATTGGGACGCTCATTGGCCAGCACTTCGTTAAGCTCCTTAGCCAGTGCAATGCCTTCTTGCAGGGTCTTGTTCATCTTCCAGTTGCCTGCGACAATGTTCTTTCTCATTTCTTTTAAATTTTAATTTGTTAATAGATCTATTGTTTGTTTACCTTTTACCAATCATCCTCACCACTGTCAATCCAGCTGCCTGATGCCGTTGGCACGCAGCCAAATGGACTCTATGCCAATTATAAGCGTCAGCGGTATGAGATATAGCATCACGACCCACAGCATCGTCATGGCGTCATCTCTCATCTCCAATTGCCCTATGGGCAGAAGCGAAAGGTCGGGGTTGCCGAGGTCATACTCTGTCGGCAGATGCTTGTGATGCCATTTGGCAATTATCGTACCGTCTTTGATAAGCATCAGCCCGGGATTTGAACGTATGATGGTCTTGAGAGTCGTAGCATCGGTCATGCAAAAGTCATAATCAGCCCCCATATAGTCACGCCAGTATTCAATATATTCTCCTGACGAAGCCGTGAGACAATAGAACGGATAGCCATTGTCCTTGCAATAGTCATAGACATCATTCACACGGTCAATATTGGTATCATCAGCCTTGCTTATATCGTATATCAATAGTAAAAACGTATAGCCGGTGTCAGACAGGATTCTGCCCGTCAGGTCTTCGCCTGTCTCATAGTCGGTGACAGAAAAATCGGTGATGGGAGGAACATACCCCTCCTTGACCAACTCTGTGCGCGAATCAACAAAATGCCAAGTCGAGTCAGGATATTCATCAAGTGTGAATTCACGCCGCTCGCCATCTTTCTCAAGGATAAAGGTCGTCTCATACTGCGGCAGCTCTGCACCATCCGGCACAGACATGGCTTCGGGGATATTGACACCGACGCGGTAAGGACGAAAATCCAATATGGGCAGATTGTTGAGGCAATAGACAGACATTGCTATAATAAAACATAGCGAATAGGTGGTGACAATCCATTGCACACGCCAAGTCATAACCCTGAACATTTTGTCATAATGCAACATGGCTATTGTAGCGGCAGCCAGCAAGACCACGTTCTTTGCAAATGTCTGCCAGTTGGTCAGCAACAGGGCATCGCCGAAGCAGCCGCAATCAGGCACCGGATTTTCTACGGCCAAATAAAGCGTAAGAGTCGTCATAACCACCATGAATATAAATGTGATGATAGTAGTGATGCGGCGACGGATGGCCAACAGTATATTGACACCCAGAATGAACTCAAGTGATGACAGCGCAATGGCAACGATTGTCAGGGCAAAATCAGGCAAGATGCCGCCCATGCCAAATGCTGCAAGGTAGTCTGAAATCTTGAAAAACGACCCCATGGGGTCAACGGCCTTGACAAAGCCGGAGAAGATGAAAGTCACAGCAAGCAGCAAGCGACACACATTGACCGCCACACGACCCAACCTCGCTTTGACCTTAGGCTCCATGTTCCAGCTTGATAAGCGCAAAAACCGAATAGTTTATCATGTCCATATAGTTTGAAGCCACCCCTTCAGATACTTGGGTCTTGCCGTCATGGTCTTCGATTTGCTTGGTGCGGTTGATTTTCATCAATATCAAGTCGGTATAGCTGGACACACGCATCTGACGCCACGCTTCGCCATAATCATGGTTCTTGGCCAACATGAGCTGCAACGCCTCATTAAGGTGGCGGTCATAGGCATCCATGGCCTCATCATTGGGCATGTCGGTAGTATCTGAAAAGCCTTTTTCAAGTTGTATCAAGGCAATAATGCCATAATTTACAATAGCTTCGAAGCAAGACTTCATGTCCTCATCGACCAATGCCACCCCGGCGACCTCGATGCTCCTTGCACGGTTGGCCTTGATATAAATCTGGTCGGTCACCGACTCGGGCCTCATCAACCGCCATGCTGCACCGTAATCACTCAACTTTTTCTCAAACATCGCCCGGCATTTCCCGGTGACATCTCTGAACTGCTTTTCGGTTTCGGTCATCATCGGTCGATTATCATTTAACGTTGCAAAATTAATAAATCCACGCCAATGCAGATACAAATATGCGCCACTAATAAATGGCGCATATATCAGACGTGTAGTATTCTGTTCAGTGATTGATTTGTCAAGAGCATCTGAGCACCTGCCCGGGGCGCAAGACGGTCTTGCGGGTAATGCCGTTCAAACGGCATAATTTATCGACCGTAGTCCCGGTGCGTGCTGCTATGCGCGACAACGAGTCACCCTTGCGGACACGCTGATAGATAATGCCCGAAGAGGATGACGCCGATTTGGCTTTCTTAAACTTATATACGTCGCAGACTATATCCTGATTCTCAAAATCAAACATGAACTTGGGATTTATGGCAATGCCGCAGAAGCGTGTCTCAAAATGCAAATGCGACCCGGTCGAGCGCCCGGTGTTCCCACCCAGCCCGATAGGCTCACCGGCATGTACTATTTGGTCGGGCTTCACAAGTTGCTTGGATAGGTGGCCATAGACGGTCTCAAGTCCGTTGGGGTGACGAATAAGGATATACTTGCCATATCCGCGGGCCTCATACTTCACTATACGTACCTTGCCGTCGAATGCGGCGCGAATGGTGTCACCTATATAAACCTTGACATCCAACCCCTTATGCTGACGCCCCCAACGATAGCCATAATTGGATGTTATCTTGCGGCTGTCTGTCGGCATACAGAAACCTGATAAGTCTATATTGAATGTATCGGGCACGACCATCCCCGGATAAGAATAAGTATCCTTTGTATTCCATGAAGCATAGATGTCGATGGCCGGATACTCCAAATCCTCCGAAGCCATATCGGCCTGCAACTTCAATGCTTCAATGTTTTTTAGTGTCCTGTCTATTGGTGCCTGCTCGGCCAACTTATCCTGCGCGGTCACATGTACAGTCACTGCTGCCACAATCGTGACAGCCATCATTCTTAAATTCCTAAAAAGCATTTCTATCATTTCTTCTCTCGTGCCTCACATATTGGCCAAAGCAAGGCAGTATAATTCATTCACATAGTCCGATTGTATAGCAAAAATCAGACGCGGCACACCGACAGCTACGACAATAAGAATTGACATGCAATCTGCCACGTGATTTTTCAAAGCCGGACAAATATAAAAATTTTATCCCATTACCCAATCACAATATGGCCAAGCAATGTATTTTTTTAACTTTATTGAAACAAATTCGAGATATTGTCCTCGTTTCGTCCACATACGGGCGATACAAAGATTGGGTTAATATGGCATAAAAAGGATGAGAAAATAAAAATAAAACTATATTTGTCATAAACGGATGCGCAACCTGACATCTGAGACTGTGGAAAAGTAAAAAAATCCCAATGACAACAAGTCAGGTTTGACATGCCGTACAATGCCAATCAAACTAACGGATAAAGAAACATGCACGAAATTCTGACATACCTAAAAGATGCGTTCTACATCTTATATGTATTGGCCATACTCACGGCGGTCATTGCATTGGTATTGGAGAACAGGAATCCGCTCAAAACAATAGCTTGGATACTGGTCATGACATGCCTTCCGATAGTGGGATTCATTGCGTATCTGCTATTCGGGCAAAAATGGTACAAGCGCCACATCATCGGCAAACGGACACTCAAGAAGTTTGCCCAAAGCCCGGCTATGAGAAGACTTGAGAAGTCTCTGTCCACATTCCCGCAAAGTCAGTGGAAACTGGCATCATTTTTCATCAAGACCGAAAGCTCGTTTCCCTTCCCTGCCAACGCTGTGACACCGTATTTTGACGGAGCAGATTTCATAATCTCGCTATTGCGTGAAATCAGTCATGCCAAGCAGCACATCCATCTCGAATACTACATATTCATGGACGATGCCACAGGCCACATCATAGCTGACGCCCTGATTGAAAAAGCGGCACAAGGAGTCAAAATACGCGTCATAGTCGATGACCTCGGCTGTTGGAAAACTCACAAACATTTCTTCGACAGGCTTGAAAAACACAATATAGAAGTCGTAAAATTCCTGCCCGTCAAGACCCTGCCCATACAGAGCCGCATCAACTACCGCAACCATCGCAAGCTGACAATCATAGACGGCAAGACAGGATTTATCGGCGGGATGAACATTGCCGACCGCTATATAAAAGGAGTGAAATGGGGTGTCTGGCGTGACACTCAGATAATGATAAGGGGTTATGCCGTACATCAGATGCAATTGACTTTCATACGCGATTGGTACTTTGCCACCAAGCAGTCTCTATTGGACAAACAATACTTCCCAATGCTTGAGAATTGTGGTACAGCCATCGTACAGATAGCCACAAGTGCACCATTCGACAAATGGCAACGCATCATGCAGGGACTCGTGTTAGCCATTTCGCGTGCAAAGGATTACTTTTTCATCGAGACCCCCTATTTCATGCCTACCGAACAAGTACTCATGGCTCTCCAGACAGCCGCCTTGTCCGGCATAGACGTCAGACTGATTGTTCCACAGCATAGCGACAGCATGATGACACAGTTGGCCACACGCTCCTATCTGAAAGACCTGTTAAAGAGCGGGGTCAAAGTCTACATGTACAAGGCAGGCTTCATACATTCCAAAATGATGGTCTCTGACGATTTATTGACCGTCATCGGGTCATGCAACATGGATTTCAGGAGCTTCTTACAAAACTTCGAAGCCAATGCATTCATCTATGACAAAGATTTTGCAGCCATAGCCAAGAGACAATTCCAAGCCGATCAGGCACAGAGCATCAGGGTGACACACCAAGTGTGGAAGCACCGCAAATGGCATATCAAAGTCAAGGAATCAATCGTCCGTATTTTCAGCCCGCTCCTTTGAAAATATAGTAAAATTGACACTGCCGTACTCGCGGTGTTCCAAGAAGTGAGGATTGCCGGCAAAGTCAAGGTTCTCGCCATGCTCAAACACGAACAAACCGCCATCACGCAGGATATCACACTCATCGAGAATCAACGAAGGCAGCGACCCTATCTCAGGCAATGAATATGGAGGATCGGCGAATATGAAATCAAACTGTTCACCACACCCCTTTATATATCTGAAAACATCGCCGCGCACCAATACTGCCGCATCGTCGCCAAGTATGCCGAATACTTTCTTGATAAACCCACAGTGCAACTGGTCTTTTTCAACAGCCACGACACGCCGGCAGCCACGGGACAAAAGTTCCACAGCAATGCTGCCGGTCCCAGAAAACAAGTCCAATGCACTTATTCCATCTTCGAAATCGATTTGGTTGGCTAAGACATTGAATATATTCTCTTTTGCAAAATCAGTCGTCGGCCGCGCCTTGAATGTTTTAGGAACTTCAAAGCGACGACGTTTGTATTTACCACCTACTATCCTCATTGGTCTCCATAATTATTTGCTCCATGCGACAGACATGCCATGTCTTCGGTCATTGCCCGGTCATTACCCAGAACGGACATTCCCGACATGTCTCTGCCGACCTGCACAATTTGACTGACATAAAGACGTGCCAACTGCACAAATCCTGACACATCACCCTCCAGACACACTATATCGAGCCTGTCATCGAGTTGCGAAAAGCCCAGAGCCCTCCACACATGCAACAGATAGAACAGACGCAGATTGTCATCCTCACATTCAAACACATTTGAGAACAAGAGTTTGCCGGCTTCATGTGCATAGACAGCCATCAATCCGCCCGACAGCACGGCAGTCACAACCCGTCCCGCACAGCCATTGGCACGTGCAGAGGCCTCATCAAGGAGCAGGGCAAAGGTATTGAAGTAGTCTACCCTGCCAAATTCCGCCGTGAGATAACGCTTGACAAATCTGTTGAAAGCAAACAAAGCCACGCACCCGGCATGTGGCACAATGCGGCTTTCCAATGCATCACAATCCTCCAGATCAAAGCATGCATCGCACACATCATGTGCCAACCTGTCATCATGCAACGCCGTGGGTACGATGGTCACACGATGGTCACACGTCACAGCGCAGACCCGCGCAAAACCTTGCGGCGGACGCTGCACGGTGGCGAGCATGGCCTTGAGATTGGCCAGCACCGAAATGGCCGGATCGACCTCCCACGACCGCGCCACGATGCGCCCCGCTCCATCAGACTGCGCTAAACGGAGTCCGTCGGCTGCCAGACGCACTATCAGAGTCGCGCCTGCGACATCTGCCTCGTTTTTACTACAATAATTATCCATGCCCGATGCTTGTCTCTGCCACCACATCCCTCCCCTATGGGGCATAGGATTATGGGATTTATCGCTTATTTGAATTATATTCGCGGTTATGTTGCGCAAAATTAAGCCAAATAGGCCTGAATGCGCAACCATCCAATATATTTTTATAGACAATAGCCATGCTGACACAACTCCTCGCACGACAGATCACCGACAATTGCGGCTTCACCCCGACCGGCCAACAGGCCGAGGCCATCATGCGCATCAGCCAATTCCTGCTGTCACGTGACAACGAGACCATATTCCTGCTCAAAGGCTATGCCGGGACAGGCAAGACATCACTCGCCGCAGCCATCGTCAAGACTCTCGGCACAATCAAAGCACGCGCCGTGCTGCTCGCCCCGACAGGCAGGGCAGCAAAAGTCTTCTCACAATATTCGGGACATAAAGCCTATACGATACACAAGGCCATCTATCGCCAAAAAGTGTTTTCACCCGAAATGAACAATTTTGTCATGGGGCACAACATGTCACGCGACACTGTCTTTATTGTCGATGAAGCCTCGATGATCTCTGACAGCGGCGGCGGTGAAGCTCATTTCGGCTCGGGCCATCTGCTCAATGACCTCATCGAATTCGTCTATTCAGGCGACAACTGCAAATTGATGATGATAGGCGACACCGCACAGCTCCCCCCGGTGGGAGAAAATGAAAGCCCGGCCCTGTCGCGCACCAGTCTGGCAGCCTACGGCTTCAAGGTCGATCAGGTCGAATTGACCGAAGTGGTGCGCCAGCGGGACACATCGGGAATACTTGCCAATGCCACTGCAATACGCGACATCATCCGTGCCGGCGGGCCCGACGGCATGCCCCGGATGGATGTAAGCCGCTTCGCAGACATCCGCAGGGTCACAGGCGCCGACCTCGTCGATGCCATCAGCGACTGCTATTCGCACGACGGACGCGACCAGACCATAGTAATCACACGCTCAAATCACAGGGCAAACATATACAACCGGGGGATACGCAACATGATACTCTACCGCGAAGAGGAGCTCGAGCGCGGCGACATCATCATGATTGCCAAAAACAATTATGCCGCCGACCTCACCGGCACCGACATCGAGTTCATAGCCAATGGCGACATAGCCGTCGTGCGGCGCGTCAGGCGCAATATCGACGCCTACGGACTGCGCTTTGCCGATGTCACGATAGCCTTCCCCGACTATGACAACTACGAATTGGAGGCACGGGTCATCCTCGACACACTGCACAGCGAGACCGCCTCACTGGGGCGCGAGCAAAGCGAAGCTCTCTTCCAAGGAGTGTATGACAGCTATGCCGATGTCAAGACCAAGCGCGAGAGGATGAAGAAAGTCAAGGCCGACCCATTCTACAACGCGCTGCAAATCAAATATGCCTACGCCGTCACATGCCACAAGGCACAGGGCGGACAATGGACCAACATCTTCCTCGACCACGGCTATGTGACAGACGACATGATTGACACCGACTATCTGCGCTGGCTGTATACGGCTGTGACACGCGCCACAGGCACACTCTATCTGGTCAATTACCCGGACGACGAGTGCATCTGACGGCCAAGGCTGTCCGCTCATTCCTCCCCCTCGGCACGGCAACGGGTGAAATCACGTTCGGCCCGCGCACGCTCAGGAGGGAAAGTATAGTAATGACAAACCGCCTGTGTGCAAAGTTTGCCACTGTCATCATAGAGCGATGACTCGATCTCGACGATGTTGCGCACCTGCCTTGTGACACGTGCCTTGACTGTCAGAGCGTCGTTGTCCACGGTCGCGGGAGCGCAATAGCGCGTCTCCATGCGCGAAGTCACACCGATGGTCTGCAACTTGCGCATGACCACCCACGCGCAAATCTCATCCAACAGCAACGCCTGTATGCCGCCATGCACCACGTTGTGCCAGCCCTCATAGTCCGCCGACGGATGCCAACGGGCCACAAGCCACTCGCCATCCTCAAAAAACTCAAGATGCAGCCCGATAGGGTTGCGGGGCGAGCACCCGAAGCAGTTGTGTTCCGGGCGTCCCGCATAGGGGTCGATTATCCTCTTCATCAGACTTTCACACTTATTCCGGCACTAAATTAGCAAAAAGCCGCCATTCCGCGCACCACCCCGGCACCCACGCGCGCCCCTGAGGGCGTGAAGCAAAGTTCGCAGCCCGGCGCGCTTACTTGCCCTGCCCCGCACATAAACTTCAGGCAGACGGTGCGCAAAGTATATACGCAAGTTGCGAATATATAAACGCAAGTTTCGTTTTTACATTCGCAAGTTGCGTATGTATATTCGCAACTTGCGTTTTTACTTTACATACGGCCTAATGCAAGTTTTCGTCCCACCCCGTGCCACTTCATGCGCCTTGCCGGGCAATTATGGATGCGGGGCGCGGGCACGGCCGGTTGGCCGTAAAAGATATTTGCACTAAATTTGCCGCCACAAGACACTTGGCGCACGACGAGACATGCAATCGAGGCAACACAACAGGCAACAATACTTCGACGAACTGGCACGCACCAGCGAGCGCTATTTCATCCCCTATATCGAGCAGTTCAAGCCCATGTCGGGAGGCATGAATGTGCTTGAGATAGGGTGCGGCGACGGCGGCAACCTCCTGCCACTGGCACGCCGCGGCATCGCAGTGACAGGCGTAGACATCTCGGTCAATAGGATCAACGACGCACGGCGTTTCTTTGAGGCAGCCGGTGCAAGCGGCACTTTCATCGCCAGTGACATATTCAAGATAAAGGAACTGGAAAGGCACTTCGACCTCATAATCTGCCACGACGTGCTGGAGCACATAAGTGACAAGGCAGGATTTCTGGCAGGGATGGGACGATATCTGAACGACCGGGGCATGGCCTTCGTGTCATTCCCGGCGTGGCAAATGCCGTTTGGCGGGCATCAGCAGATATGCCGCAGCCGCATCATCTCACACATGCCGTTTGTGCATCTGTTGCCCGGACCGCTCTATCGCAGTGCGCTGCGCGCTTGTGGCGAACCACAGCCACGCATCGATGAGATGATGGACATCAAATCGACGCGCACGACCATCGAGATGTTTGAGCGTCTGGCGCATGAGGCCGGAGCAACGGTCATCGACCGACGGTTGTGGCTGGTCAATCCACACTATGAGACCAAATTCGGCCTGCGGCCGCGCCGGTTGTGGGCGGCGGTGGGCAGCATCCCGTGGGTGAGGAATTTCTTCACCACATCGTGCTTCTATATCATCAGGTTCGGGGCTTGAGGCCTGCGGCACGCGATGAAACGACAATCCCCGTGCGGGCTCACTGCCTGCACGGGGATTGGTCTTGCGCGGCAACGCCGCTATGTCAATAGGCGAAGATGGGATAGTCGCGCATCGTGTCATTGACGCGGCGGCGGACAGATGCTATGACACCTTCGTCGCCGACGTTTGAGAGGACTGTCTCGATCATCTCGGCTATATCTTCCATCAATCCCTCTTTTGCGCCGCGCGTGGTGATGGCCGGTGTCCCGAGCCTTATGCCCGATGTCTGGAATGCCGAGCGGGTGTCGAAGGGGACCATGTTTTTATTGACCGTGATGTCTGCGGCCACGAGAGCCTTCTCGGCCACCTTGCCTGTAAGGTCGGGATATTTGGTGCGGAGATCTACCAGCATCGAGTGATTGTCTGTTCCCCCTGACACGATAGAGAAGCCCCGACGCATCAGAGCATCAGCAAGTGCGGCGGCATTGCGCTTGACTTGCATCTGGTAGTCCTTGTATTCAGGCTGGAGACATTCGTGGAAAGCCACGGCTTTGGCAGCAATGACGTGTTCGAGCGGCCCGCCCTGTATGCCCGGGAAGACAGCCGAATCGAGCAACTGCGACATCATCTTGATTTCACCCTTGGGGGTCTTTTTGCCCCACGGATTGGGGAAGTCCTCTCCCATCAGGATTATGCCACCACGGGGACCGCGCAAGGTCTTGTGTGTAGTGGATGTGACGATGTGGGCATACTTCACCGGATTGTCAAGCAGACCGGCCGCAATCAGTCCGGCAGGATGGGCCATGTCCACCATGAGCAGTGCACCGACCTCGTCGGCTATGGCACGCATCCGCTTGTAGTCCCACTCACGCGAATAAGCCGAACCTCCGCCGATTATCAGTTTCGGACGCTCGCGCAGAGCTATTTCCTCCATTTGGTCATAATCGACACGACCTGTCTCCTTGTTCAGATTGTATTCACAAGGATGATACAGGATGCCCGAGCTGTTCACCGGCGATCCATGCGACAGATGCCCGCCATGGGAGAGATTCAATCCCATGAACTTATCCCCCGGATTGAGCACCGCGAGAAGGACAGCAGCATTGGCCTGTGCCCCGGAATGTGGCTGGACATTGGCCCATGCCGCGCCAAATATTTGCTTTACACGGTCAATGGCAAGTTGTTCGCTCTGGTCCACGACTTCGCATCCGCCATAATAACGCTTGCCGGGATAGCCCTCGGCATACTTGTTGGTCATACATGAACCCATGGCCTGCATGACCTGAGGACTGACGAAATTTTCTGAAGCGATGAGCTCGATGCCTTTCAACTGACGCTGGTGCTCACGCTCGATGATGTCAAAAATAAGATTGTCTCTTTCCATAATAATAGATATATCTCGTTTAATGCTTTACATGCCCAAGACAGGCCGTTTGACGACAAATGTAAAATAAAAGATTAATATAACAGGCATTCGGCGGCAATTCTTTTGACATAATGACACGCCATGCTGAGATATACATTTGCGATAGGCCAGAAATGACAGATGAAACAGCGGAACGCTTTTCTTTGTCCCAAATATCCATAACGGGCACTATTCTGCATTAAAGCAATGGACACTGGCCATTGGATTGTGAAGTCTACTCATCAGCAGCTGCCAGCTTCCTAATACGGGCAAACAAGTCATCGATGCGGCGTGCCGACTCATCAAGTCTCTCACGGCTTATCTCACCCGTGAGGACTGCATTGACAATGATGTCAATCACTTCGTCAGGACGCCCGGGGAAATAACCGGAGGGTGAATTGTTGCCAAGGATGAGCATGTCGCATCCTGCATTGATGGCCCGGATTACAGCTTCACTCAGAGTATAATGATTCACGATTGCCTCCATGTACATATCATCTGTCATTACCACTCCGTCAAAGTTTAGTTGATTGCGGAGTATCCCGTCTATGACATTATGCGACAATGTGGCCGGATAGAGACTGTCAAGGTTGGCATTATAAATATGTGCAGTCATAACCACATCGGCAAGCCCTGCATCGATGAGACGACGAAACGGGATAAGTTCTGACTCAGTCCACGTATCGGTCACATCTGTCATTCCGAAATGTGAATCACTGCGTGAACTGCCATGACCGGGGAAATGCTTGATGGCTGTCATTATGCCACGGCGATGATGCGCCATGATTGACCACGCAGCATTGTCGGCCACCACCAAGGGGTCGGAAGAGAAACTGCGTCCCAACCGTCCGATAACCGGACAGGCAGGATTGACATTGACATCCACTGATGGTGCGAAGTTGATATTAATGCCGGCATCACGGAGCGTACCGGCTACCGCGTATGATTTAGCCGTTGTAAAGGCACTGTCATTCCGCTCTCCCATATATTCGGCAGATACCGTGGACGGAAAGCCATAGACATGTTTAAGCCGGCTGACTTTACCCCCTTCTTCGTCCACGGCAATCAGCAAATCACTTCCGGCAAGCCTCTTCAGGCCATCGCAGAGTGACTTTAGTTGCCTTGGCGAACGGATATTGCGCGTGCCATGCCCGCCCCCCGATGTAAGGTCGCTGTCAAACAGGATTACTCCACCGACACCGAGGTCTGCGACATAGTGGCGTACATCTTCGCCAATCGTGTCTCCACGAAAACCGACAATCAGCATACGCGCGGCCTGCCTCCTCACCTCGCGTTCAGCATCATCATCAGTCATCACAGTTGCAGAGGCGAATACGGATAAGAACGATATTAGCACAGCCGATATTACTCGTGTGAATGTCATGGTCAATATTGTTTTAGCATTTTCAGTATTGAATCAATCTCATTGATTTCTTCATCTGAGAACGGAGCAGAATAGAGGCATTGCAGATTATCTCCCAATTGATCCACCGAGCTTGCACCTACTATGACAGACGTTATATTGCTATCGGCAAGAATCCATGCCAAAGCCATGTCGGCAAGACTTTCCCCACGGTCGAGAGCCACCTTATTGAGGCGTGCCACTACGTCAAGGAGTCCTTCAGTCAGTTGCTCGCGTTTGAGGAAGCCTCCACGTGCCACACGCGAGTCCTCAGGGATGCCGTTGAGATATTTGTCTGTCAGCAAGCCTTGAGCCAAAGGTGAGAATGCGACGAAGCCGACATCGCGGGCAGCAGCGTCGTCTATGATACCACTCTCATCCACCTCCGTGGCCAACATGTTATACCGCCCCTGATAAGTGAGGCAATGCACTCCATTGCTTTCCAGATATCCATAAGCAAATATTGCCTGCTCTTTGGGATATTTGGACAGGCCTACATAGAGAGCCTTGCCACTGTGCACAATGTCAATCAAGGCATGGAGTGTCTCTTCAATAGGCGTTTGCGGATCATAGCGGTGTGAATAGAACAAATCCACATACTCCAAGTTCATCCTCTTCAGACTTTGGTCGAGGCCGGCTATCAGATGCTTGCGCGAATTCCATGTGCCGTATGGTCCCGGCCACATGTCATGGCCGGCCTTGGTCGAGACAAACAGCTCGTCACGATAGGGTGCAAACGACGACTTCATCAACCGCCCGAAATTCTCCTCGGCACTCCCGGGCACGGGGCCATAATTGTCTGCAAGGTCAAAATGCGTTATTCCATGGTCAAAGGCATAATGCGCTATCGACCGCATATTATCAAACCTATCGGCACTGCCGAAGTTATGCCACATGCCGAGGGAAAGTTCCGGCAGCATTATCCCACTCTTGCCGCACCGACGATATTTCATGCCGTTGTCATAGCGGTCATCTGCCGCATAATATCTGCCTGCATCCATATCTGTAACCATATTATTTTCTATGCCAAAGATAAATGAATAATATATATGGTAGCAGACAATCCGGGTGCAAAATCCCATCATCCACAATAATGGCAACGACCGGAAGCTTGCCAGGCTGCCGGAGTGCGTGGGAAGCAAAACAATATGCGGGATGTTCTCGGCGGCAATCCTCCCCCCTCAACATGGACGGCTGGCGCAATTCCCATGACATCAGAAATGAAAACCTGCGGATTTGCAATCACGCGACTATCATGCCACACATAAGCCTATCCAGCCGGATGCACCATAGGCTCAAACCTCTCGGATGCAAATACCTCCTTGGCATATCGCATCAGATTGAGCAGTCCCGCAGGCCCCACATCCTCAAGAGACTTGTCGCACAGACGCCTTGACAGTCTGCCATTGGCCACGCCCACGATTGGCGAATCATAGGCAGCACGTGCTTTGCTCACGGCACCCGCCGCCCTACCCGCATCGTCATAGCCACAAAGCAAGACATATCCTGTCTCCAGCAATGGCCTGTCACCGGCAATCATTAGAAAATCTTCGGTCGTGAATGACGAGACAGGATGCGACATCAATTCATGCAGAGCATTCTCAAGCATACCTGCACAGACATGGCAGCTGTCGCCCGAGACCGTCATCACGACTGCCGCCTGAGGATACCGACGGCAATCGCCGCCACTCACCACGTCATGCATATACGCAGAGACGAAACCGGCAAAACTCATTTTCCGCAGGCCGAAACGATGCAATATACCACCCGGCACCCAAGGCAGTGACAGCCGCCTGCCGCCGGACGACGGCCGCACACATCCCCAGCCCTCATGCGCCACTCCGCCGTCATCAACCACCACAGTGCGATAGCCCATACGGTCCAAATGCTTCTGGAGCGCACAGGTCTGCAATGTCACCCAATAGTCACAGGATGACAGATCAGATTTTATCATAACCCAATCCCCAATCATAACATGGCAGCTTGGCTGTCTGATAAATTAACGGTCAAACCATGCAAAA
>DWUP01000198.1 GCA_020012075.1 Candidatus Avibacteroides avistercoris | reverse complement strand
GGCATCCGGCGATGTCGCCCGCCGTCATGCTTATCTGTCCTGCCTTGGCTGCAGCCATGTCGCCCGCCAGACTGTGCACGTAGGTGCCGAGCAGCGCTGCGTCGCGGCCGGTGTAGCCTTGCGCGATGAGGGCTGTCAGTATGCCTGTCAATACGTCACCGCTGCCGCCGGTCGCCATGCCGGGATTGCCGATGGTGTTGATGAACACTTCGCCTTGCGGTGTGATGACAGATGTGAATGAGCTCTTGAGGATGATATATACGCTGAAATTGGATGCCGTTTCGATTGCTTTGGCCAGTCGGGTATATGGGTCTTTGCTCTTGCCTGTGAGGCGGTCAAACTCGCCGAGGTGTGGTGTGAGTATCGAGCCGGCTGGAATGTTGCGCATGAGTTGCTTGCCGTCGGCCATCATGTTGAGTGCATCGGCATCGATGACCATAGGGACGTGTGCCCGCGTGAGTATGTCTCTCAATCCTTCGGCGGTCAATGGGTCTTGCCGCAAGCCGGGTCCTATGCCTATGGCATCCGGCTCGGTGATGTCACAATTGGCCGAGGTGAAGATGTGCTCGTGGTAGTCGGGGCAGACCACTGCTTCGGGGACTGTCGTCTGGAGTATCTCGACGCACGATGCCGGGACTTGCACTTTGAGCAGGCCTATCCCGCTGCGCAGGCATCCGCGTGCCGCGAGGACTGCCGCGCCGCACATCCCGTAGGAGCCTGCCACCAGCAGGGCATGTCCATAGTCTCCTTTGTGCGTCTGCCTCTTGCGCTTTTTGATCAAAGGTGCCACCATTGCCCTCTCGATGGTGCAGTATGGGGACTGGCATCCGGCGATTGCCTTGGCCGACAGTCCTATGTCTATGGTGCGGACTTCGCCCGTGTACTGGCCGAATTCCTGAAACATCATCGCCAGCTTGGGGAATTGTATGGCCAGTGTCAGGTCGGCCTTGATGATGCTCTGCATGTTGTTGAACGAATTGTCCTCGCACATCAGTCCTGACGGGATGTCTATCGAGATTGTCCGTGCATGGCAGTTGTTGATGAATACTGCCATGGCTGCAAATCCTTTGCTCAGCGGCTTGTTGATGCCGGTGCCGAACAGGCCGTCTATTATGGTGTCGCCGTCGTCGATGTGCGGTGTCTCGAATGTCTTGGTCACTTCGATGAAGTTGAGACCTGTGGTGGCGGCGGCTTCGTCCCTGGCCTTCTGGCAGTTGTCAGAGAGTCTGCCGGTGGTGTTGAAGAGGTATATCGTGACGTCATGTCCTGCGTTGCAGAGGTTGAGTCCTGTCAGTATCGCGTCACCGCCGTTGTTGCCCGGTCCTGCAAAGATGTGGAATCGTCCGCCGGAGTATTGCTTCAGTATCTCGCCGGTGAGTGCATTGGCGGCGCGGTGCATCAGTTCGTAGGACGTGATGCCTTGTTCCTCGACTGTCTGTGCATCTATGTCCTTGATGTCTTTTGATAAAACTATTTTCATTGTCTTATGATTTTTGTGTCTCGTCGTCGGTAGTTGTCTCGCTCCCCGACTGCTGTTCGCAGAGTGCTTTTATCTTGAAGAGTTGCTCGGCGGTGGACTCGAAGGCATGGCTCATCTTGTTTTCCACAATCTCAGACATCAGGCTGACGGTGCGTCTCACGTCGGGGATGTAGGTCCCGCTGTCGAGTCTCAGAGACTTGGGCAAATCCTTGCCTTTGAACCATCTGATGAGTTCGGATATCTGTTCTTCGCTATATTTGAAATCGTCTTGGATGTCCTTTGGCTTATTCTTGTTTGTCTTTGCCATATTGCCCATGTCGGTTACATTATTTGAGGAATACGAAATATACTGCCAATACGAGGCATACGAATGCTGCGAGGTGGTTCCACCCGAGGTTGATGTTGCCGAAGAGCAGTGATGCTATGGTCGTGAAGATGGTCAGCGAGACTACTTCTTGTATGACCTTTAGCTGTATGAGGCTGAACGGACCTCCGTTGCCGATGAAACCAATCCTGTTGGCAGGTACTTGGGCGCAATATTCGAAGAACGCCATCCCCCACGACATCAGTATGACAATCATCAGTGGCAGCCGCTCGAAACCTTTGATGCCTTGCAGTCTGAGGTGGCCGTACCATGCGAGTGTCATGAATATGTTTGATACGACCAGCAATAGGATAGTGTATATGCCTTTCATTTCATTATTGTTTATTTCACTTTGGGTGGCAGCATTTCGGCCTGCACATTGGTCATGCTGCCCCAGATGTTGTGACGCATCTCGGGGTTGAGTCTTTCCATTTCGCGCAGCAGTCCCTTGATTGCGGCCCGGTGCGATGAGTGTTCGTATGGGCAGGACTTGTCCTGCGGCTTGAAGCCGCGCAGTGCTGCCATGTCTGCCAACAGCCGCTCGGGGATGAGACACAGCGGGCGGATGACTGCAAGGGGAAACTTGCGCATCCTGAGTATCGGTGGCATGGTGCTGAAGGCTCCTTGGAACATCATGTTCATGTAGAGTGTCTCGATGATGTCATCCATGTGATGCCCCAGTGCTATCTTGTTGCATCCGTGCTCTTGTGCTATGGTGAAGAGTTGCTTGCGCCTGTTCCACGAGCAAAGGAAGCATGGCGACTTGCGCGGGTCTGTGCCCATCTCATAGGATGTCTCGGCGTAGGTGAATCCCACTCCGTAGCTTTCGCACACAGACTTCAGATAGCCGGTGTCAGTGCGGTAGCCGATGTTGGCGATGCCCACGTGTGCCGCCTCGATTGTGAACGACGGTTTGATGATGCGCGACCTTTTGGCCATCAATTCGAGCAGGGCCAACGAGTCTTTGCCTCCTGACAGTCCGATGAGTATCTTGTCGCCATCCTCGATCAAGTGATAGTCGAATATGGCTTTGTTGAACAATGCCATTACCTCGGCTATATCCTTGTTCTCTTTCTTAAACCGTGTCATCTGCTGCCTTGGAATGTTGGCAAAAATAGTCCAAAATAATAAAATAAAGAAGAATTAACATAATTAGATGGCGGTTGCCCGGTGCGTCGCGGCAATAATCTTTATATTTGTTTTGTAAATCAGTGGAGCAAATGGCAGCGGTGCCGGCGTGCAAGGCGTCCCGTGTGGCTTGTCATGGCTGTCGCGCCCGCTCTGTCATGTGGTCCGTATCTAAGATTCGACCGATGAGAAAGACTATGATGATGCTTGCCGCCGTATTCTGCACATGCGGGGCGGTTATGGCTCAGAATTTTGGCGAGGCCAAAGCGATTTATGCCGACGGTGATTATGCCAAGGCCAAGGCTGCATTTGCACGTCTTGTCCGCACGTCTCCGGCCAATGCCTCCTATAATTATTGGCACGGGCTCGCTTGCCTCAAGACTCATGACTATGCCGGAGCCCGCAAGAGCCTTGAGAAGGCTGCCAAACGCAAGTATGCCGATGCGGCTTTTGTGCTGGGGCGTGTCAATACCATACTCTATGACTTCGATGAGGCCGTGGCGGACTTTGAGGACTACTCAGAGCAGCTCGCCAAGGGCAAGGGCGCGGCCGCCGAAGTGTCGCGCCTCGACCGTGCCCTCGCTCAGGCCAGGGCTGCCCGGATGATGATGATGGGGGTCGAGAAGGTCAATGTGATCGACAGTGTCGTCATTGACAAAGACGATTTGCTGTCCATATACCGTCTGCCGGCGAGCGCGGGCAAGTTGCAGACTTACGGTGCATGTTTCGGCACTGAGCCGGACTCGGCGGATATGCGCACGGCATATGTCACCGAAATGGGCAATGTGATGCTCTATTCGGACCATCATGACAGCGGGCTGGCGCTTTACAGGTCGCAGAAGGGCGACGAGTCGTGGTCAGCGGGTAAGATGCTGCCGGCGGTGATCAACAGTGGACTCAGACAGAGCTATCCATATCTGCTCTCTGACGGCATGACCATCTATTATGCTTCTGACTGCGATGAGAGCATAGGCGGCTATGACATCTTCGTCACGGCTTATAGCACGCAGGATGATGCCTATATGCGTCCGCAAAACATCGGGATGCCGTTCAACTCGCCATTCAATGACTATATGTATGCCATTGATGAAGAGAACAATCTCGGGTGGTTCGCTTCTGACAGATATCAGCCCGAGGGCAAGGTGTGCGTCTATGTCTTCGTGCCCAATGACAGCAAGGTAGTCTATGACCCCGGGACCACCGACGCGGATGTGTTGCGCCATGCAGCCTCGCTGGCCGGTTTCCATGCGGTGCAGCCTTCGCCCGAAGTGGCGGCGGCGGGCATGGAGCGGCTGCAAGAGGTGTTTGCCGGGCAGCCCGAGAGCGGACGGAGGACAGATTTCGTCTTCATCATCGACGACGACAGGACATACACCAACATATATGACTTTATGTCCAAGGACGCGCAGGACATGTTCGTCAGGCGTCAGAAGCTGGATGCCGACCGTCGTGCCATGCAGTCCAAGCTCGATGCGATGCGTGCCCGCTTCCATTCGGCGGCGCAGCCGGAGCGCGACAAGATGCGCGCATCGGTCATCGACACCGAGTGCCGTGTGCTGGAGATGGAGGCACAGGTGGCAGACCTCGACGTGCAGATACGCAATGCAGAGATACGCAAGCTCAGAGACTTAAACCTATGAATATGAAAGAATACTTCGAAGCATCAGAACTGATTATCAATCCTGACGGCTCGGCTTTCCACATACACATCAAGCCCGCCGACCTCGCCGACAAGATAATCCTCGTCGGCGATCCCGGGAGGGTAGCATTGGTGGCATCACACTTTGACCGGGTGGAGGCAGAGAGCAGCAATCGTGAGTTTCGCTCGGTGACGGGCAGCCGCGGCGGTTGCCGCATGACAGTCCTGTCCACAGGCATCGGGTGCGACAATATCGACATAGTGATGAATGAGCTTGATGCCTTGGCCAACATCGATTTCGCCACGCGCCGCCTGCGCCCCGGCCACCGCACCCTCGAGATCGTGCGTGTAGGCACGTGCGGCGGCTTGCAGCCGTTCACACCCATCGGCACATTCATCTGCTCGGAGAAGTCTGTCGGCATAGACGGATTGCTCAATTACTATGCCGGGCGCGATGCAGTGTGCGACACCGCCTTTGAGGAGGCATTCAAAGCCCACATGCAATGGCCCGACAGGCACTGCTCGCCCTACGTCGTCAATGCCGACAGGGGACTGCTCGAAGCCATCGGGCGTGACGACATGGTGCGTGGCGTGACCGTCTCGGCAGGAGGATTCTACGGCCCGCAAGGACGCGAACTGCGCGTGCCTCTCGCCGACCCGGGGCAAAACGAGAAGATAGAGTCGTTTGACTATCGGGGATACAAGATCACAAACTATGAGATGGAGAGCTCGGCGGTCGCCGGACTGGCCGCATTGCTCGGACACCGTGCGCTGACGGTCTGCATGGTCATCGCCAACCGTCTGGCCCGGGAGGCCGACACATCATACAAGAACAGCATAGACGACCTGATTTCAACCGTGGTGAGCCGCTTGTGCGAGGCATGAGCGACCGTCCCGCGGCCAAGACATGCCGGCCGCTGCGGTGGTGATGCCCGCCACCGCAGCGGCTTCACTTTACCCCTTTTGCCACAGTCCCGCATCTTGCTGCAAAAAAAGTCAGACCCCGTCGGCCGAAACATTGTATGCCACACGGGATAGCATACGATGTTTTGCCTCCTTGGGTCGTATGCCATTCGGCATTGCCTCGGTGCGTCCGTGCGCTGCCCACGGCCGCACGTGCCGCGCCGGCGTGCCACGGGGGCCGGCATGGCAGGCCTCGCCGTCATGGCGTGGACAGATTTCCTAAAATAGACCACACATTTTGCCAATATGCTTGAAAGTGTTACCTTTGCGGGGCAAAAAGATTTGACAAATGAATAATAGGATTCTCCCAGATTATATATTCGAATCCAGTTGGGAGGTGTGCAACAAGGTCGGTGGCATCTATACCGTCCTTTCGTCAAGAGCAAAGACTCTGCAAGCCAAATACAACAACAGACTAATCTTCATAGGTCCCGACCTGTGGGCCGGCAGGGACAACCCGCTGTTTCAGCCCGACGACGAGCTGTTGGCACAGTGGGTCATCGACGCCGCCCGGAACGACGACCTCAAGGTGAGGGTGGGGCGATGGAACACGCCCGGCAAGCCTGTGGTCATACTGGTAGACTTCGACCGCTATTACGCACGTAAAAACGACATCTATACCGAGGCATGGAATGACTTCGGCGTAGACTCGCTGCACGCATACGGCGACTATGACGAGTCGTCGATGTTTTCGTATGCCGCAGGCAAGGTGGTGGAGAGCTATTACAACTATTATCTGCGTGACATAGATGACGTGCGCGTGGTCTATCAGGCCAACGAATGGATGACCGGCCTCGGCCTGCTCTATGTCAAGAAGCATGTGCCCGAGGTGGCGACCATATTCACCACACACGCCACTACGGTCGGCCGCTCGATAGCCGGCAACAACAAGCCCCTCTATGACTACCTCTTCGCCTATAATGGCGACCAGATGTCGCAGGAGCTCAACGTGCAATCCAAACATTCCATAGAGAAACAGTCGGCACACAATGCAGACTGCTTCACCACCGTCAGTGACATCACGGCCAAGGAATGTGCACAACTGCTCGGGAGACGTCCCGACGTGGTCGAGATGAACGGCTTCGAGGACGACTTCGTGCCGGCGTCTACCAAATATTACAATGCACGCCGCGCCTCCAGACGCCGTCTGCTCGATGTGGCAGGCTGCCTGCTGGGCACGACATTCGACGACACGACGATGATGGTCTCGATCGGGGGACGCTATGAATTCAAGAACAAGGGCATAGACGTCTTCATCGATGCCATGGCACGCCTCAATTCGGGCCGCTCGCTCGACAGGGACATAATCGCATTCGCATTCATCCCCGCATGGGTGGCAGGCCCACGCGCCGACTTGGCAGAGCGTCTGAAGTCAAAGCAAGCCTTCACAGAGCCGTTGCAACAGCCGTGGCTGACACACTGGCTGCACAACATGGACAGCGACGCCTTCCTGTCGATGATGCGCGCCAAGGGGATGGCCAACTCGCCCGCCGACAAAGTCAAACTGATTTTCATCCCGTGTTACCTTACGGGCAGGGACGGCATCATCGGCAAGAGCTATTATGACATGCTGCTCGCCATGGACCTCAATATATATCCGTCCTATTACGAGCCTTGGGGCTATACTCCGCTCGAGAGCCTTGCATTCAAAGTGCCGACAGTGACTACCGACCTCGCCGGTTTCGGCTTATGGGCCAAGTCTGAGGGTGCGGGCAGGGACATAAGCAGCGGCGTGGCAGTCGTGCACCGCTCTGACAACAACTATGACGAAGTGGTGGACAACGTGGCAAGGATAACGGCCCAATATGCCGGCATCACGGCCAAGGACGCATCACAAGCCCGCAAGGCGGCATCGGCACTCTCCAAACAGGCACTTTGGGAGAATTTTATTACCTACTATTACGAGGCATACGACATTGCTTTGCGCAATGCAGAAAAGAGAAATAAGAACGCTAAATAACCGTGTTAATTATGAAATTAAGTGCAAGTAACGCCAGTACCCCAACTTGGATGGAGGTCACTGTCAAGTCAAGAATTCCCGAAAAACTGAAAATGTTGGAGGAATTGTCGCACAACCTCTGGTTTTCGTGGAATTACGAAGCATTGGAACTCTTCAGGGATTTCGACCCCGAACTGTGGAAGAAAGTCGGGAACAATCCCGTGGCCTTGCTTGAGGCGATGAGTTATGAGAAGATGGAGGAAATCTCAAATGACCCGGCCTTGATGAAAAGGATAGAGAAAGTCTATTCCGACTTCAGAAAATATATGGACGTCAAGCCTGATGCCAAACGTCACTCTGTGGCTTACTTCAGCATGGAATATGGATTGAGCCATGTCCTCAAGATTTATTCAGGCGGACTCGGCATATTGGCCGGCGACTATCTGAAGGAAGCATCCGACAGCAACGTAGATATGTGCGCCGTCGGGCTGCTCTACCGCTATGGCTATTTCACCCAGTCGCTCTCGATGGACGGCCAGCAGATAGCCAAATACGAAGCGCAGAACTTCGGCAGCCTGCCTATCGAGCAGGTGCGTGATGCCGAGGGCAAGCCGATGGTGGTCGATGTGCCATATCTCGACTATTATGTACATTCCTATGTATGGAGGGCAAATGTCGGAAGAGTGAAACTTTACTTGCTCGACACTGACAATGAAATGAACAGCGAGTTTGACCGCCCCATCACTCACCAGCTCTATGGCGGAGATTGGGAGAACCGTCTCAAGCAAGAGATCTTGCTCGGCATCGGCGGCATGCTGACACTCAAGGCACTCGGTATAAAGAAGGATGTCTACCACTGCAACGAGGGACACGCGGCACTCATCAATGTGCAGCGCCTCTGCGATTATGTCGAGTCGGGGATGACGTTCAATCAGGCCATTGAGGTAGTCCGTGCGTCTTCGCTCTACACCGTACATACACCCGTGCCGGCAGGCCATGACTATTTCGACGAAGGATTGTTCGGCAAATACATGGGCGGCTATCCGCAGCGTCTCGGCCTCACTTGGGACGAGTTTATCGGCATGGGCCGCAACAATCCCGATGACAAGAGCGAGCGCTTCTGCATGTCGGTCTTCGCTTGCAACACTTCACAGCAGGTCAATGGTGTCAGCTGGCTGCATGGCAAGGTCTCACAGCGCATGTTCGCCCCGATATGGAAAGGATATTTCCCCGAAGAAAACCACGTGGGCTATGTCACCAACGGCGTCCACTTCCCCACTTGGGCCGCTACCGAATGGAAAAAACTCTATGCCAAATACTTTGACAAGAATTTCCTGCATGACCAGTCCAACGACAAGATTTGGGCTGCCATCCACAACGTGCCTGACAAGGAGATATGGGAGACACGCTGTGCACTGAAATACAAGCTGGTGGAATACATCAAACGGCAGTTCAGCGAAAACTGGCTGAAGAACCAAGGCGATCCGTCGCGCATCGTGGCCATCCTCGACAAGATCAACCCCAATGCACTTATAATCGGGTTTGCCCGCCGCTTCGCCACATATAAGCGTGCACACCTGCTCTTCACCGACCTCGACCGCCTGTCGAAGATTGTCAACAACCCCAACTATCCCGTGCAATTCATCTTCGCCGGCAAGGCACACCCCCACGACGGCGCCGGCCAGGGGCTGATCAAGAAAATATATGAAATCTCGCGCCGTCCGGAGTTCCTCGGCAAGATTATCTTCCTCGAGAACTACGACATGAAGCTCGCACGCCGCCTCATCTCGGGCGTGGACATCTGGCTCAACACCCCGACCCGCCCGCTCGAAGCATCGGGCACATCGGGCGAAAAGGCTCTGATGAACGGTGTGCTCAACTTCTCGGTCAAAGACGGATGGTGGTATGAAGGCTACCGCAAGGATGCGGGCTGGGCACTGACAGAAAAGCGCACCTACACCAATCAGGAGCACCAAGACCAGCTCGACGCCGCTACCATCTATGCGATACTTGAGAACGAGATTCTCCCGCTCTACTATGCACGCAACTACGAGGGCTATCCCGAGAACTGGGTGAAATTCGTCAAAAACTCCATTGCAGGCATCGCACCGCACTACACCATGAAGCGTCAGCTCGACGACTACTACCGCAAGTTCTACGACCCCATGGGCGACCGCTGCGAAACACTCTGCAAGGACGGCTATGCCAAAGCACGCGAGATAGCCGCATGGAAAGAGGACGTGGCAGCCAAGTGGGACGGCATCAAGGTAGTCTCTGTGCAAGTCGATAAAGACACGCCGACACTCACCGTCGAGACCGGCAAGGAATATGACGTACAGGTAGTCCTCGACGAGAACGGGCTCGACAATGCACTCGGTGTCGATATAGTCACCACCTACAATGATGAGAACTCCGAGCAGAAGATATACTCCGTCCAAGAGATGAACGTCGTGTCACGCGATGGCAACCTCTTCACCTTCAAGGCCAAGTATTCGCTCTCCAACTCGGGCAGCTTCCGCATCTCATTCCGCATGTATCCCAAGAATGCAGACCTGCCGCACAAGCAAGACTTCTGCTACGTGCGCTGGTTCAACTGACACGGGCGGATCTGACCCGTCACTCCATTCAGCCCTTGCCGCGACGCGGCAAGGGCTTTTTTGCATTCCCGTGCGGCAAAAATCCCCGCGCCACCGCTTGCCGGGTATGAAATATCGTTACCTTTGTCCGTGCAAGCCGACCGCAGAAGCCCGGCAAGGGACGAGCGGGCGGGGTTTGCAGACATAGTTTAGGAAGCGTTTGTCAGACGCTCCATTCTTGGCTATCCTGAAATGTGGCAGTTTCAACCTAAGGTCGAGAGTGAAGCAACGGCAGGTGCCTTCATTGGATATGATAATTCATGCGATGGCCTGTATTGTGCCGTCGTCGCTTGTCATATTCGGCGTGAGGCTTCTGCGTTGCTCATTCTACCTTGGGTGGGCAGCCACAGCCTCAGGATGGCGGGATGAGCGACAAGGCATTGGCTCTCACGCTTTTTTTGTACAATGACTGGATGCCGATGAGGGAGTCCCGAGGCGCAAATATTGTTTATGAGATAGAGTGACTTCTTAATCGCCGCTCACGGCACGGCATGTGTGGGCGCGCTGGTGCGGGGCGGTGTAATGCGCATTTGGAGCCAGCTGCTGTTGCGTCAATGGCGGCACGGCAATCGCACTGTATTTGACTAATCAACCAACCATTTTCTAACAAAACTCAAGAAAACAAAAGGATGAAAACTACAAGACATCTGTCACCTGCGGCAGGCCGTAAGGTGGCGCGCATTATTTCGGTCACGGCGCTGGCGGCGGTGATGGCATCGTGCAGCACGCCGAAGTATCTGCAAGTCTATGACGTGATACCCGGCGAGGGCGTGGAGCTGCGCGACGGCTACCCGGTCTATGACGACGGCACTATGGCCGTGGCCTACGATTTCTGGGGCAATGGCGGTCAGGCGGGATGCCTCATCACCAACAATGGCGAGGAAAACATCTATGTGGACCTTGCCGAGACGTTTTTCGTCAAGAATGGCCTGTCTGACCCATGCTACAAGGAGAGGACATACACCGTGACTTCTGCCTCGACAGTCGAAACCAACGCCGTCGCACTCTCGTCGGCGAGCGCGACGGCATCAGCACCTTTCTATAACTACATCTATGACTTTGCTGGCACGGTCGGAGTCGGACTCTCTGACACCCGCGGTGTGATGCGGGGCGTTTCGTCGTCGGCAAGCAATTCTGTCAGTGTGGCCGAGCAGCAGATAGTTGTCATCCCTCCCGGCACGACGGCATTCGTCGGCGGGCATTCCATCCTGTCGGGCAACTACTACACCAACCGCGGTTCTAGGCAAG